>NZ_LAYF01000010.1:0-8860 GCF_001588645.1 Streptococcus oralis
AATCGCTACCTTAGAAAAAATTGAAAAATCCACCATTGACGACATCAACAAAGATGCTACTATCACTGATAAGGAAGCAGCTATTAAGGCAGCTAAAGAAGTGATTGGTAAGGATGCTATCTTGAAAGCTATCGAAGATGGAGATATCGAAGCGTCCGACTTACTGGCAGATTTCTTGGCAGAAGACAGCGATCAGGTAACACGAGCCGAAGCAAAAACTCAATCTCAACTTTCAAGCCAAGACCAAGCTAAACTGGCTACAGCGGACAAGGAAGCGGCGGAAGAAAATAGTAATGCGAAAAAACTTGAGCTAAGTAAATTAGAAGAGCAAGTTGCTAAGATTAAAGTGCAATTGTCAAGTTTGCAAGTTTCTGGTGACAAAAATAGTCAAGTAAAAGACTTGCAACAAGCTTTAGCAGACTATGAGGATGCTATTAAGACTCTAAGTAGTGTTATGTCAGCTGTTCTTGAAATTGAAGACTTTAAAGGTGGGGTGAACGCAGTAGAAGCTGCAACTGCAGAGTTGCCAGAATACAACAAAGGTGCAAATGCGGTAGAAGCTGCTGTAAATGAACTCCCAGCCTATGCAGAAAGCGGTGCTCCAGCAGTAGCGAATGTCCCAGTTTATGGAGAAAGCGGTGCTCCAGCAGTAGCGAATGTTCCAGTTTATGGGGAAAGCGGTACTCCAGCAGTAGCGAATGTTCCAGTTTATGGAGAAAGCGGTGCTCCAGCAGTAGCGAGTGTTCCAGCCTATGCAGAAAGCGGTGCTCCAGCAGTAGCGAATGTCCCAGTTTATGGAGAAAGCGGTGCTCCAGCAGTAGCGAATGTTCCAGTTTATGGAGAAAGCGGTGCTCCAGCAGTAAACGAAGTTCTAGAATATACTGGCAGTGTAGCTCCTTTGGCTACAAACCCTACTCTTGGAACTGAACAAGATCGTACCTACAAAGCGCCTGCAGCAACAGATGAACAATTCCTTCCAAATACGGGAAGCCAAGATGCTTCAGCAGTTGCATCGCTAGGATTTGTTGGTCTCCTTCTTGGTTTGCTACCATTTGCAAAGAGAAAATTGAACAAATAAATCGCATGAAATCGATAAAAGAAAAGGATTTGAATGGTCCTTTTCTTTTTTATGGTGAAATAGGGATAAGTCCAAGTTTTTCAGCTCTTTCCGATGGTATTTTTCCTTGCTTTCCTTTATAATGGGTGTATGGACAAGAAAAAATTATTATTAATTGATGGATCTTCTGTTGCTTTTCGAGCTTTTTTTGCGCTTTATCAGCAACTAGATCGTTTTAAAAATGCTAATGGTCTTCATACCAATGCAATCTACGGCTTTCAACTCATGTTGAATCATGTCTTGGAGAGAGTTGAACCCAGCCATGTTTTGGTAGCTTTTGATGCTGGTAAGACGACTTTTCGAACAGAGATGTATGCAGACTACAAGGGGGGGCGTGCTAAAACTCCAGATGAGTTTCGTGAGCAATTTCCCTTCATTCGTGAGCTGTTAGACCATCTTGGGATTCGCCATTATGAGTTGGCCCAGTATGAAGCAGATGATATCATTGGGACCCTAGGTCGCTTGGCTGAGAAGGATTCCTTCGATGTGACAATCGTTAGCGGAGACAAGGATTTGATCCAGTTGACAGATGAGCATACGGTGGTCGAGATTTCCAAGAAAGGTGTGGCTGAGTTTGAGGCCTTTACGCCAGACTATCTCATGGAAAAGATGGGCCTCACACCAGCTCAGTTTATAGACCTCAAGGCCCTTATGGGGGATAAGTCTGATAATATCCCTGGTGTCACGAAAATCGGTGAAAAGACGGGTATCAAGCTCTTGCTGGAACATGGTTCGCTCGAGGGTATTTATGAAAATATCGATGGGATGAAGGCTTCTAAGATGAAGGAAAATCTCATCAATGACAAGGAACAAGCCTTTTTGTCAAAAACACTGGCGACCATTGATACCAAGGCACCGATTGAGATTGGCCTAGATGATTTGGTCTATAATGGCCCAGATGTGGAAAATCTCGGGAAATTCTACGATGAGATGGGCTTCAAACAGCTCAAACAAGCTTTAAATGTTTCGTCGAAGGATGCGCCTGAGAGCTTGGATTTCACTATCGTTGACCACGTCAGTCAAGACATGCTGAGTTCCGACTCTATCTTCCACTTTGAACTCTTTGGTGAGAACTACCATACAGATGACTTGGTTGGTTTTGCCTGGTCCTGCGGAGATAAACTTTACGCTACAGACAAACTTGAGCTCTTGCAGGAGCCGATTTTCAAGGAATTTTTAGAAAAAACACCTCTGAAAGTGTATGACTTTAAGAAAGCGAAGGTTCTTTTAAATCGTTTGGGCTTGAATCTCCAGGAACCTGCTTTTGACAGTCGTTTGGCCAAATACCTCCTCTCAACAGTCGAGAACAATGAAATTTCAACCATTGCGAATCTCTATGGCCAGACTTACTTGGTCGATGATGAGACTTTCTACGGTAAGGGGGTCAAGAAAGCCATCCCTGAGAGAGAGAAATTCTTGGAGCACTTGGCTCGCAAGGTTGCTGTATTGGTTGAGACTGAGCCTGTTTTACTTGAAAAACTCAGTGAACATGGACAATCAGACCTTCTCTATGACATGGAGCAACCTCTGGCTTTTGTCCTTGCTAAGATGGAAATTGCTGGGATCAAGGTCAAAAAAGAAACCCTACTTGAGATGCAGGCTGAAAATGAGGTCGTCATTGAGCAACTCACTCAAGAGATTTATGAGCTAGCTGGTGAGGAGTTTAATATCAACTCCCCTAAGCAGTTGGGCGTGCTTCTCTTTGAAAAACTGGGTCTTCCTCTAGAATACACTAAGAAAACCAAAACAGGTTACTCGACAGCCGTGGATGTGCTAGAGCGACTAGCTCCTATTGCTCCGATTGTTAAAAAAATTCTAGACTACCGTCAGATTGCTAAGATTCAATCTACCTATGTGATTGGTTTGCAGGACTGGATTTTGGATGATGGCAAGATCCACACGCGCTACGTGCAGGATTTGACTCAGACTGGGCGTCTGTCTAGTGTAGATCCAAACTTGCAAAATATTCCTGTGCGTTTGGAACAAGGCCGTCTCATTCGTAAGGCTTTTGTGCCTGAGTGGGAGGATAGTGTGCTGCTCAGCTCGGACTATTCACAGATTGAATTGCGCGTTTTGGCTCATATTTCTAAGGATGAGCACTTGATTAAGGCCTTTCAAGAGGGGGCAGATATCCATACCTCGACGGCCATGCGGGTCTTTGGAATTGAACGTCCTGAAGATGTGACTCCAAACGACCGTCGTAATGCTAAGGCGGTAAACTTTGGAGTGGTTTACGGAATTTCAGACTTTGGCTTGTCTAATAATCTAGGCATCAGCCGTAAAGAGGCTAAAGCCTACATCGACACTTACTTTGAACGCTTCCCAGGTATTAAAAACTACATGGATGAAGTGGTGCGTGAGGCGCGTGATAAGGGTTATGTAGAGACTCTCTTCAAGCGTCGTCGTGAGTTGCCAGATATTAATTCGCGCAACTTCAACATTCGTGGTTTTGCAGAGCGGACTGCCATCAACTCTCCTATCCAGGGTTCGGCAGCAGATATTCTCAAGATTGCTATGATCCAGCTAGACAAAGCTCTAGTTGAAGGTGGCTATCAGACCAAGATGCTCTTGCAAGTGCATGATGAAATCGTCCTCGAGGTTCCGAAATCAGAACTAGCAGCCGTCAAAGTACTGGTGAAACAAACCATGGAAGAAGCCATCCAACTCAGTGTTCCCCTTATCGCAGATGAAAATGAAGGGGCAACCTGGTACGAGGCTAAATAAGAAAGCTAGGATAGAGTTTGAAGCATTTGACTTCAAACTCTTTTTCATGATTTTCTGTAAGCAGTTTCCTTGACTTTTCCTTGTATTTGCGTTACTATATGTCCATATAAGATATGGGAGTCTGTGTACAGTCTGAGAGGAAGTGTTAAACTTCGACCGCACCTGATCTGGGTAATGCCAGCGTAGGGAACGATACTTAGCCGAATTCTGCACCTTTTCCATATATGGAAGAGGTTTTCTTTTTGTCAAAAGGAAGCCTGAGAAAAGGAGGTTTTTATGAAAGCAAGCATTGCCTTGCAAGTCTTGCCCCTATCACAGGGGATTGATCGAATTGCTATTATCGATCAGGTTATTGCTTATCTGCAGGCGCAGTCCGTGACCATGGTGGTGACACCCTTTGAAACGGTCTTGGAAGGGGAGTTTGATGAGCTCATGCGTATTCTCAAAGAAGCGTTAGAAGTGGCAGGGCAGGAGGCAGATAATGTCTTTGCCAATGTCAAAATAAATGTAGGAGAGATTTTAAGCATCGATGAGAAACTTGAAAAGTATACTGAGACGTCACATTAGTCTATTTGGTTTTCTAGGAGTCTTGTCAATCTGGCAGTTAGCGGGAATATTCAAACTTTTACCCAAGTTTATCCTGCCAACCCCTCTTGAGATCCTCCAGTCCTTTGCTCGTGACAGAGAATTTCTCTGGCACCATAGCTGGGCGACCTTGAGAGTGGCTTTGCTGGGGCTGGTTTTAGGAGTCTTGATTGCTTGTCTCATGGCGGTGCTTATGGATAGTCTAACTTGGATCAATGATCTTATCTACCCTATGATGGTGGTTGTTCAGACCATTCCGACCATTGCTATAGCTCCTATCTTGGTCTTGTGGCTAGGCTATGGAATTTTGCCCAAGATTGTCTTGATAATCTTGACGACAACCTTCCCTATCATCGTCAGTATTTTGGATGGATTTAGGCACTGTGACAAGGATATGCTGACCTTGTTTAGTCTGATGCGGGCAAATCCTTGGCAAATCCTGTGGCATTTTAAAATCCCGGTCAGTCTGCCTTACTTTTATGCAGGTCTGAGGGTCAGTGTCTCCTACGCCTTTATCACAACAGTGGTATCTGAGTGGTTAGGAGGCTTTGAAGGACTAGGTGTCTACATGATTCAGTCCAAGAAACTGTTTCAGTATGATACCATGTTTGCCATTATTATTCTGGTGTCGATTATCAGCCTTTTGGGTATGAAGCTGGTCGATATTAGTGAAAAATACGTGATTAAATGGAAACGTACTTAAATAGAGCGTTTTAGAAAAAGAAAAGAGGAAATGAAAATGAAGAAAACATGGAAAGTGTTTTTAACGCTTGTGACAGCTCTTGTAGCTGTCATGCTGGTGGCTTGTGGTCAAGGGACTGCTTCTAAGGACAAAAAAGAAGCAGAAGTCAAAAAGATTGACTTTATCCTAGACTGGACACCAAACACTAACCACACAGGGCTTTATGTTGCCAAGGAAAAAGGTTATTTTAAAGAAGCTGGAGTGGATGTTGACTTGAAATTGCCACCAGAAGAAAGTTCTTCTGACTTGGTGATTAATGGCAAGGCACCATTTGCCATCTATTTCCAAGACTACATGGCTAAAAAATTGGAAAAAGGTGCAGGAATCACTGCCGTTGCAGCTATCGTTGAGCACAATACATCAGGAATCATTTCTCGTAAATCTGATAATGTCACCAGTCCAAAAGACTTGGTTGGTAAGAAATACGGTACTTGGAATGACCCAACGGAGCTTGCTATGTTGAAAACTTTGGTAGAATCACAAGGTGGAGACTTCGAGAAGGTCGAAAAAGTACCAAACAATGACTCAAACTCGATTACACCGATTGCCAATGGCGTCTTTGACACCGCTTGGATTTACTACGGTTGGGATGGTATCCTTGCCAAATCGCAAGGCGTAGATGCTAACTTCATGTACTTGAAAGACTATGTAAAAGAGTTTGACTACTACTCACCCGTTATCATCGCAAACAATGACTATCTAAAAGACAACAAAGAAGAAGCTCGCAAAGTCATCCAAGCTATTAAAAAAGGCTACCAATATGCTATGGAACACCCAGAAGAAGCTGCAGATATCCTCATTAAGAACGCACCTGAACTCAAGGAAAAACGTGACTTTGTCATCGAATCTCAAAAATACTTGTCAAAAGAATATGCAAGCGACAAGGAAAAATGGGGACAATTTGATGCTGCTCGCTGGAATGCCTTCTACAAATGGGATAAAGAAAATGGTATTCTTAAAGAAGACTTGACAGACAAGGGCTTCACCAACGAATTTGTGAAATAATGACAGAGATTAGACTAGAACATGTAAGTTATGCCTATGGTCAGGAGAGGATTTTAGAGGATATCAATCTGAAAGTCACTGCGGGTGAGGTGGTCTCTATTTTAGGCCCAAGTGGTGTTGGAAAGACCACCCTCTTTAACCTAATCGCTGGGATTTTAGAAGTCCAGTCAGGGCGAATTGTCCTTGACGGCGAGGAAAATCCTAAGGGGCGCGTGAGTTATATGTTGCAAAAGGATCTCCTCTTGGAGCATAAGACAGTCCTTGGCAATATCATCCTGCCCCTCTTGATTCAAAAGGTTGACAAGACAGAAGCCATTGCTCGAGCGGATGACATCCTTGCGACCTTCCAGTTGATAGCCGTAAGGGACAAGTATCCTCATGAATTGAGTGGAGGGATGCGGCAACGTGTGGCCTTGCTGCGTACCTACCTTTTCGGGCACAAGCTCTTTCTCTTAGATGAGGCTTTCAGCGCCTTGGATGAGATGACCAAGATGGAACTCCATGCTTGGTATCTGGAGATTCACAAACAGTTGCAGCTGACAACCTTGATCATCACGCATAGCATCGAAGAGGCCCTCAATCTCAGCGACCGCATCTATATCTTGAAAAATCGGCCGGGACAGATTGTCTCAGAAATTAAACTAGAGTGGTCTGAAGGTGAAGACAAAGAAATCCAAAAGATTGCCTACAAGCGACAAATCTTAGTAGAATTGGGATTGAATACATAGCTCTTTAGGAAATTAGTATATATTAAATACAAGTGAAATCCTTGCTTGGATTTAATTGTTTCAAAGCTTATGTGGACGCCCGATTGACTGACTTATCCATCCATATGATAAGTTAATATAAAAATCGAATCATTTCAGTTGACATTATGTAAATTTTCTGTATAATATAATTGAACCATTATAGACAATAAGGAGGATAATGTAGTGACGAAGAGAAATAAAAAACTCTTTCATGGCTTGATGGCCTTGTTACTAGTAGTGTCGGTCTTTGTACCTTTGCTAAGGTTGAATAGCATTGTTAGTGCTGCCGAAAAAACTGAATCAGAGTACACTTTGACTACAGAACCGACGATTAATACGAACCGATTAGTCGATCATGCCAAATATGGTGAAGGTAAGTTCTATCTTAAAACAACTTACGCATTCCCAGACAATGTAACTCTGAAAAACGGTGATTTCATGGTTTATCACGTTCCAAATGAGTTTAAAATCGAAGTAGATTCTACTACAGATTTGAAAGCTCCGAACGGTGAAACGATTGCAACACTGACAACAGAGAAGGCAACGAATACTGCTAAGATTACAGTAACAAACGAAGAGTACTTTAAGAAGTTTAATGAGAACAAGCAAATTGTTGCATCATTTACTGTAGTGTGGGCGGACCATGTTGAAAAGAATAAGGAATATGAAATCAACATTCCTGGTGCAGGAGTTTATCATTTGACTCGTATCGTTCCAGACGTTGACCCAACTGGATTTACTAAATGGGGAGTTCAAGATTCAGACGACCCTAACTATGTAAACTGGCGTATCCGTGTTAACCGTTATGCAAAATCATACACTGGTGTAAATATCCAAGATACTATTCCTGATGGGCAAGTTCTTGCGAGTGATATTACTGGTTACTACTTCCCAGATTGGGAAAATGGTTACGGACGATCATCACTTGATAAGGCTCATGTTCAAGTAACAGATAAGAACCATTTCTCAATTACACCTAATGGTAATGGAACCTTAGATCATAAAGGGCTTTATATCATGTATCGTACTCGTTTGACTAAACCAGTCAATCCAGTCACTAAACGTGTATTGAACAATGTAACTGTCACTACAAACGAGGAAGCCCAACCAATAGAATTTGAAGGTTTTGCACCAATTACAACTACTGACGGTATTGGTGTAGGTGCCAAATCGGATGAGGTTGCTCTAGAAGTGACTAAGAAACTTAATGGTAAGACTCTTGAAAAAGATGCATTTAGTTTCCAACTTCTAGATGATCAGGGTAGTGTTTTACAAACTGTCAAAAATGATGAGAATGGTAAAGTGAAGTTCGAGGCAATCAAATACAAAGAAGCAGGAACTTTTAACTATACCATTAAAGAAGTTAATGATAACAAACCTGGATACACTTATGATGCGAACGTCCTTAAAGCGACTGTAACAGTAAAAGATGTTTTGGGTGAAAAATTAGCGAGCGTCAAATTTGAAGATTCTAAGAAAGAATTTACAAACTCATACGCTGCTAAAGAAGCAAAACTGCAACTTGAAGCTAAGAAAGTCTTAAAGGGTAAAGCTCTTGAGGCTGGCAAATTTGAATTTGAGTTGAAAGAAAACGGAACAGTTCTCCATACTGTTTCAAATGATGCAAACGGTAAGATTCAATTCCCAGAACTTACGTTCACAAAAGAGGAAACTCGTACATTCACTATTTCTGAAAAAGCTGGTGATGTAGCCGGAGTTGAATACGATCCAAATGCTTATGAAGTAACAGTAGTCGTTAAAGATAACGGCCAAGGTCAACTTGTTGCAACTGCAACAGGTGCTGATAATCTTACTTTCACTAACACTTATAAAGCCGCTTCAACAAGCGCGACAATCAAGGCTAAGAAAGTCTTGAATGGTAAAGAGCTTGCGGCTGATGCTTATACTTTCGAATTGAAAGAAAAAGATGCGGTTGTA
>NZ_LAYF01000011.1:0-2084 GCF_001588645.1 Streptococcus oralis
TTAAATCGCTTGACAAAGTGACATGTATAATGCTAGAATGTATGTGGTTATTTATGTTTAATACTTAAAGTGTTTGGAGGACTTTAACTACTAAATATCAAATAATCTGTGATTTCTTCTTCGTTTCTCAGGAGAGGGATTAAGAACATTGAAAATAAAATATAGAAAAGAGGGGAAACATGGCAAAAAGCAAAATGCTGAAATTGCTTTCAAAACTTTCAGCTGCAGCTCTTTCTGTCTTGACACTTACATCTGTTTCGACAAATACTGTTAAAGCTGATGACCCAACGCCAAAGGAATTAACGCAAGTTATTACAGGTGTTGAGTTGTTGGATGCTTCAGATACGAAACAGAATGTAACATCTGAGGGAGATTATGCAGTTCGTACAGGGAATGCCTACAAGCTTCGTGTAACGTTTGATCTCAAACAATACAATGAGAACTTGAACAATGGTGATTATTTCACTTTCGACATTCCTGCACCAATGACAGTCTACAACGGCACTCAACAGTTGGTTGACCCAGCTACGCAAGTAACGATTGGGGAAGCAGTTGTAACATCAAGTGGTAATGACAAGGGTGGTAAAGCAAAAATTACCTTGAAAAACTTGGACAAGTACCTAGCTGCAACCGGTGGAGATAAAGTTAAGGATGTATCTGGTAACTTTGCGGCATCATTCCGCTTCCTAACAGACCAGACTAAGACACCAATTAGCTTTAATTCTTCTTCTATGAAGCAAGAAGTAAACCATACGTATACTGCTAAGACAATCACAGGTCCTAAAGTTGGTACTGAGAACTATGCGAAAGCTGGTGGACAAGCTTCCCGTGAAAGCTGGAACTCTCCAAAACTAGCAGCCATCGGATCAGTAAGCTCAGGTAATGAGCAATCCAACTGGCGTGTACGTGTGAACACAGAAAAACAAGATTTTGGACAAAACATTGTGCTTCATGACACAATTCCAAATGATGACACATCTTACACACCAGCTCAATACATTCCAGAAAGCTTGAAGATTTACAAGGCTGATATTACAGGCGGTACTTCTGCTGTTCCTCCAGGAGCAGAACTCATGGTGGAAGGAACTGACTATACAGTTGCTTGGAACTCAAACTATACATCATTTGATGTTACCATCAAAGATGGAACGGCTTCTTACTTCGTTACATATAGTACTACCACTCCAAATGATGGTACGAAAGTAGCAAATATCGTAGCTTTGTCTCTTGCGGACGGAACAAAACTTGCACAAAATACAAGTCGCCCAGGTGCGCTTAGCATGAAAGCGGAAGCAACATCTTTGATTTCTGGTACAATTGTAGCATCTACAGCCTACCAAATTAAGATTAATAAGACAGACGCGTTCACTCTTACACCTGTTCAAGGAGCAGTTTATACTGTGACAGCAGTAGATGATGCAAGTGAAACAACAGAAGTGACTACGAATGAAAAAGGAGTAGCGCTTACTAAAACTTATGATCAGAAATGGGAAGGTAAAACGTTCAAGATCAAAGAGAAGTCTGCTCCAGCTGGCTATAAGCTAGATGAAAAAGAGTATACAGTCAAACTCGGAGCAGCAGGTTCTACGATCAACCTTAAGGACGAACCTGTTCCAGCTGTGTTCAATGTAACAGCTAAGAAAGTGGTAGAAGGTCGTACAGATAAACTTCCAAAAGCGGATGAGTTTACCTTTAACCTATATACAGCAGAGAACTTGAAGACTCCAGTAGCCACAGCGAAATCAAAAGCTGATGGAACGATTACCTTCGAGAACATTGAAGTAAAAGGTGCGGGAACTTACCACTACGTCATCAAAGAAGATACTTCAGCAGCAATCAATGGTATCACTTTTGATGAAGAAGGTAAGGAAGTTACTGTAACAGCAGCATTCCAAGGTGGAGTATTGACAGCTTCTGTTACTTCAGCAGAACCAACTTTCACTAACACTTATAAAGCCGCTTCAACAAGTGCGACTATCAAAGCTAAGAAAGTCTTGAATGGTAAAGAGCTTGCGGCTGATGCTTATACTTTCGAATTGAAAGAAAAAGATGCGGTTGTAGCAGAAGCTAAGAACGCTGCTTCA
>NZ_LAYF01000012.1:0-900 GCF_001588645.1 Streptococcus oralis
GAAGTTGTCTTCAACGTCAACTACACAGAAGCAGGAGAGCACACTTACACTATTACTGAGAAATCAGGAACAGAAGCAGGTGTGACCTACTCAACAGAATCTCACACAGTTAAAGTAACTGTAGCAGATAACGGTCAAGGTCAATTGGTTGCGACTGTAGAAAATCCGAATGCAGAACGTGTCTTCACTAACACTTATAAAGAACCAGCTCCAACAGCCACATCAGCAACACTTGAGTTTACGAAAGAATTGACTGGTCGTACTTTGGTTGATGGTGAGTTCCAATTTGAATTGTACAAAGATGGACAAAAAATTGATACAAAAACAAACCAAGCTGGAAAAGTAACATTTAATGCAATCAACTATGATGCAGAAGGTGAGTATACTTATACTGTAAAAGAAGTGAATGCTGGAGCAACTGGTATTACTTACGATACAGAAAAGACTGCAAAGGTAACAGTAACCAAAGATGCAGCAACAAACGCCTTGAAGGCAACTGTTGAATACCCAGCAGGTAGTGTCTTCACGAATAGCTTTAAAGCACCAGCAGTAGAAGCTACGATTGAAGCAACTAAGAAACTTGAAGGTAAAGAACTTGCGGCTGATGCTTATACTTTCGAATTGAAAGAAAATGGTGCAGTTGTAGCAGAAGCTAAGAATACTGCCGAAGGTAAAGTAGCCTTTGTTCGTTCATTCGAAGAAGCAGGTACTCACACTTATACCTTGGTTGAAAAAGTTGGTACTGAAGAGGGTATTGAATACGATAAGACTGAGCATACTGTAACAGTCACTGTAGTTGCGGATGGTCAAGGTCTCTTGACTGCGACTGTTTCGTATGCAGATGGTAAAGCAGTTGTATTTACAAATAAATACACTGTTCCAAACCCAACACCGGATCCA
>NZ_LAYF01000014.1:0-90099 GCF_001588645.1 Streptococcus oralis
GAAACTTCCAAACGGCGACACAGAACACGTCTACGAAAAAGTTGTTACTGCCCCTCAACAAAAACCGACTGAGCAATCTCCAACTACTAAAGCAACCAAAGAATTACCTAATACTGGTACGGAAGATCATGCAGCTTTGGCAACTCTAGGAGTACTTGGTTTGATGAGCGGATTTGGACTTGTGTCTCGCAAGAAAAAAGAAGACTAATTCTATACTCTAGATTCTAAGTAGTATCCATTAGTTTCTTAAACAAAAAACCAACTAATCATTAGATTAGTTGGTTTTTGTCTATTCTCGATTTTTCCAAGCTTGATAGCGGGTGTCGATCAAGAGTTGGGTTAGTCGTCCCATGGTTTCTCTTTCTTCGGGAGTGAGGGATTGAGCTTGGATAAAGAGATGATGAATGTGTTCAATGACCTTGAAGGAAGAAAGGTCGTTGATAGAGGAGATGCCTGCATCAAGAATAATTCCAAAAAAGAGGTCAAAGTAGAGCTGCAGTTCTTCGTCAGGAACTGTTTCAACCCATTCCTTGAAAGTAGTGTCGACTTGCTGGCTGTCACTATTGGTCTCGTCTAGTTGGACAAAGTGCTTGTCTTCAACCTGCCAACTAAAAGTGTCATGCTGAGCAAGGCCACCTAGAGCGGTGCTTCGAACGACGATTTTTTTGTCCGGAATTTCCAACATCATTCCGATGATAGACCCTTGCGGGATAAACACTTTCGTTCTTTCCATCATGTTTTGATAGCCTGGTGTTTCGGTTAGTTCCTTGTGAAGTCCAGGTGCATCAAAAGTATAGACAGAGATAATGTTTTTCTGCAAGTTTGGATCAAGTTGACTGGCAGCGTAGACAGCTAGATTGCCCCCTTTTGAGTGCCCTGCTAGGATAACCTTTTGGTTAGGGTGTTGAGCAAAAAAATTCTCTAAATACTGGAGGGCATGTTTTTGAGCTGGGATTTCCTTCATATAGGTCATATGGAAATCTTCTTTCCAACCGATGATGCTATCATCCGTTCCACGAAAGACAAGCAAATAGGTATCGAGACTGATACGATAAGTCATGGCTGCGAACTGTTTTTGCAATTCAGGATCGATATCATTGATAAAGTTTGAGAGCTTGCAATTTTTAAAGCGTTTGTGTTGAGCGAGCTGATCTAACAATTGGAGACGGTTCTTATTGGTCAGCATAGTCGTGTCTCTAGGGATTTGAGATGCAAGATCTATGAGGCGCTTTGGTTCTTGAGTGACTACATCATCAAAAGCAAGGTAGGTTAATTCAGTCAAGGCAAGAACATCTAACTCGTTCACGGGGAGGTCATAAAAGGAATCGTATGCTACATCATTTAAGTAGTCAAAAATATTGGCCATAAAAGCTCCTTTCTCTATGTTTATCCTACCACATTTACCTAGAATTAGCTAGTAGGGTTTGATTGAAATACATAGAAGATAGATTGCTCCTATTTCAAACCTCTAAACGAGCTTACTTGTATGTTTTTGCTATCAATCCCATTTTCCTTTAAAAAATTCTTCATCTCTTTAACATCATCAGGCTGACCTGTGATGAGATAGCTGGATTGATTGCCGTATTCATCAATAGTACGTTTTAAAAATTCTTGACTTTGAGAAAGTTCCTCGCTAGTTTTATAAGTAAAATTCGGTGTTTTTTGAGCCAGTTCTTTCATCTCATTATCGAAAATAGTAACTCCTTTGTCAAAATGGTTGAGAATAATCGGACATTTACCAGCCCATTCTTTGATAAGGGGGCGTAGAGCAGAAATGCCGACATCAGATGCAAAGCAAACTAGTGGCTTATTCGTATCTTTAACAGTCAATGAGGAATCCAGCCAACTCATCTCAATCTCACTGCCAGCCGGTAAATGTGTCAAGGTGTTCTTAAAGTTGCTTCCACTATTATGAGTCAAAATGAGAATTTCATCTTCATCAGGTGTGGAGGCAATGGTTAGCCATCGACTGGTTTGCTCTCCCTTAGCTTCATATTTACTAGCAGAAGACGAGATATCAGGGAGTGTAAACTTAGCATAAGCACCAGCTTTCCAGATTTGATGACTCGGTTTTGTGATATGAATTAAATATAGATCTCCGCTGGGGTTTTCAATGGATTTTATCGATAATGTCTGGCTTCGTCCAAGATATGCGATGGCACCCCAAGTTATAATACATAGCGCTCCAAGTGTTGATAGAATGATAATAAACATTTTTTTACCTCTTTTCATTTTTTATGACTCCTGTTCTTAATTTTATGAATGAACTATAAAAAAATTCATTCATATCTTTTCAAAAAATAAAGAAATCCATTCTTTATTTTAGAATTCCTTTAATGAAGTTGGTTGCAAGTATTTCAACAGTTTTGCTAATTTCTGGAAAATCTTTTTCCGTGATATGCATATCCATGTAGTAAAACAGATTATAAACCTGTAAGATATCTTGAATTTTTTCTGGCGAGTACCCTTCAGACTGCATACGATTTGTAAAAGTTTTAACTAGAAACTGATGAAATGGATTTGCGACTTTGCCTTCTTCCGAGGAATAGTAGCTGTGCAACTCATCTGCGATGGCAGGATTGTACCATTCTGCAAGGATTTTATTGGAAGAAACGAGAGTTCTGGACTGAGCAAATAGTTGACCAATGAGGTCGATCATGTCAATTTCCCAATCCAATTCTTCGATCATAGCTTGACGAACACGGTTGTTTTCATCTATATAGATGTCTAGAAAAATGGCTTCTTTACTCTCGTAATAGTTATAAAAAGAACCAACTGCAACACCAGCTTGCCTAGCGATTTCTGAAATTGCTGTTGCCTTGTAACCTTTTTTCGAAAAAACTTCATAGGCTGCTGTCTTTAAAGATTGTTTTTTGTCCAATATGATTTAACCTCCTTTGCTTCATGAATGAATAAACTTTTTCGTTCATTCATATTCTAACAAATCATGGCTAGCTTGTCAATAAGAAGGCTAGATCTATTAAATAAGTTAAAGAAACGCTAACTAAATGAGCACAGAAAGGAAAATATAGGATAAGGCTGGAACTATAGTTAAAAATAAGGTATGATATCAATGGGATGATTCTCTATTTAGCTTTTGTTTCCGAATCTGGATTTGAAAGATAAATAGCCAAATAGTTGAGTTACTAATTCATAGATTTTTTATTAAGGCTTTTGATATTTTGAACAAGAGTAAAGGAGGAGCGCATGCACAAGATTTTACTAGTAGAAGATGACCAAGTCATTCGGCAACAAGTGGGAAAACTGCTCTCTGAGTGGGGCTTTGAGGTCGTTTTGGTAGAAAACTTTATGGAAGTGCTGAGTTTATTTGTCCAGTCGGAGCCTCATTTGGTCCTCATGGATATTGGCCTGCCTCTTTTTAATGGTTACCACTGGTGTCAGGAGATTCGCAAGATTTCTAAGGTACCCATCATGTTTCTGTCTTCGAGAGATCAGGCTATGGATATTGTCATGGCGATTAATATGGGAGCGGATGACTTTGTAACTAAGCCTTTTGACCAGCAGGTCCTCCTTGCCAAGGTTCAGGGCTTGTTGCGCCGTTCCTATGAGTTTGGGCGGGATGAAAGTTTGCTAGAGTATGCAGGTGTGATTCTCAATACCAAGTCTATGGACCTGCACTATCAGGGGGAAGTATTGAGTTTGACCAAGAATGAATTTCAAATTTTGCGGGTCTTGTTTGAACATGCTGGCAATATCGTGGCGCGTGATGACCTGATGCGGGAACTCTGGAATAGCGACTTTTTCATCGATGACAATACCTTGTCTGTCAACGTTGCTCGCTTGCGTAAAAAGTTGGAGGAGCAAGGTTTAGCAGGGTTTATCGAAACTAAGAAAGGGATAGGATACGGACTGAAACATGCTTGATTGGAAACCATTTTTTCTAGCCTATCTGCGTTCACGTAGTCGCATCTTTGTCTATATTATTTCGTTGGGTTTTCTTGTCCTACTCTTTCAGTTTCTGTTTGCTAGTCTAGGAACTTATTTTCTTTATTTCTTTCTGCTCAGTAGTTTTTTGACCTTCCTATTTTTGGCTTGGGATATGTTTGCAGAGGCTCAGGTTTACAGACAGGAAGTACTCTATGCTGAGAGAGACCCAAAGTCTCCTCTGGAATGTGCGCTAGCAGAAAAACTCGAAGAGCGTGAGTCTGAATTGTATCAAAAGAAGTCGGAAGCGCAGAGCAAGCTGACGGATTTGCTTGATTACTACACCTTATGGGTTCACCAGATCAAGACACCCATTGCAGCGAGTCGACTTTTAGTAGCAGAAGTCTCTGATCGTGAGGTCAAGCAGCAACTGGAACAGGAAATCTTTAAGATTGACTCCTATACCAATCTAGTGTTGCAGTACCTTCGTTTAGAAAGCTTCCACGATGACTTGGTATTTGAACAGGTTCAAGTGGAGGATCTGGTGAAGGAAGTGGTTCGCAAGTATGCCCTTTTCTTTATCCAAAAAGGACTTACGATCAATCTCCATGACCTTGACAAAATTATCTTGACCGATAAGAAGTGGTTGTTGGTCGTCATTGAACAAATCCTCTCAAACAGCCTCAAATACACCAAGGAAGGTGGTTTGGAAATCTATATGGAAGGTCAGGAGCTTTGTATCAAGGATACGGGAATCGGGATAAAAAATAGCGATGTCCTCCGAGTCTTTGAACGTGGCTTTTCAGGCTATAATGGGCGTTTGACCCAGCAATCATCTGGACTTGGCCTCTATCTATCTAAGAAAATTTCTGAAGAACTGGGCCACCAGATTCGTATCGAGTCTGAGGTTGGGATAGGAACAACCGTTCGCATTAAATTTTCCAATAGGAATCTGATGATTGAGTAAGCATAGTTGATGATAACCTTATCCATCTGTGGAATTTTTGTTCTAGTCTATATCTCTATTTTCATGATAACGTTTAGAAGTTACCGTAAGATTGTCCAGATGTAAAAAATATTACACTAGGAAACGACTAGAATATAGTCAAACAATAAAAGAGGCAAAAATGAAAGAAAGTTATTTTGACGGAGGAATCATAGATTATATTGGATACTCTATCTTAGTAGCCATAATTTTCGGGCTTACCTTGGGGATCGCAACACCTTGGGCGGTTTGCATGATGAAAAATTGAAAACCAAACACACGGTAGTAGATAGTCAACGTCTATACTTTGACGGGACTGGAACACAACTATTCGGCAACTGGATCAAGGGGTTTCTTCTAACTATCATCACGTTTGGGATCTATGGCTTCTGATTGCAAATCAAAATGAAGCAATGGATTGTCGAACACACCAATCATATTTAAAGAAAAAAACGGCATCTTCTTTCAGAGGAGATACCGTTTTTTTCTTTTTCGTATAAGGAAACAAAAGTTTCTTCCTTTCTCTATCTGTTCAATTGATAGATTTCTTTGGAGAAAGACTGTAAAATTTTTGATATAATGTTAAGGATAGACTGACGGATGCTTACAGGATAATTTTCAAAAAAATAACAGGTGGGAATTAAAATATGTAAGATTGAAAAGGAGTCTCTCTGCCATCATCCATGCAGAAACGAGATTATATGAAATAAAAGGAGTAACCAATGACCAGAAATTATTCAACACGTGAATACCGTGAGAAATTATATGATGATCTTCATGTTCGATTAAGAGATATAGTGATTTTGATGTGTGCGATTTTTATTGCCTCTATAGGTCTAAATATGAATTCAACAGCTGTCATTATTGGAGCCATGCTGATTTCCCCTCTTATGACACCGATTGTTGGACTGGGTTTTGGTTTAGCTATTTTTGATACCCGTTTAATCAAACAATCTCTAGAGGTTTTATTTACTCAAGTATTTGTCAGCTTGCTTGTCTCGACTCTGTATTTCTGGATTTCTCCCTTATCTTATGCAAGTAGCGAACTGATTGCACGAACCTCTCCAACCATTTGGGATGTTCTCATTGCTATTGCTGGTGGGATAGCAGGTGTAATTGGGTCAAGGAAAAAAGAAGCAAATAATATCGTGCCAGGAGTAGCCATTGCAACAGCTCTGATGCCACCTATCTGTACTGCGGGCTATGGTTTAGCTAATGGAAATGTACGATTTTTATTTGGGGCTCTCTATCTTTTCTTGATCAACTGTGTCTTTATCATGCTAGCCAACATTGTTGGAACAAGAATTTTGATGAGAAAATCTCCCTTAAGTTCATTTAAAGAGCTAAACATTAAAATGAAAATTGGCTTGACATCCTTGATTGTATTATTGGTTCTTCCAGCCAGTTATTCAGCAGTCACTCTGTCGATAGAACAAGCGAGAAAAGAAGGAATCAAACAGTTTATAGCAAAAGAGTTCGCCAATCACACGGTCATTAACCAAGTCTACAAGTCAAGGAACAATGAATTGGTCTTGACGGTTGTTGGAGATCCGATTTCAGACGAAGAATTAGAAACGCTCCATCAAAAACAAGCCTCTTACGGTATTCAATCTGTTCAATTGAAAATCAATCAAGTCCATAATTCACCAAAATTAGATAGTGAGATGACCAAGGAATTTTACGAAAACATTAACAAGTATATCGATCAAAAACTCTCTGAAAAGGATTCACAAAAAGATCTCGTAAAAGAAAATGAAGCAGATAAGGATTGAGGATATTGCCCTTTTCTAACTCATGGAAGCAAGTTTTGGGAGGATATCCTATATCCAGCAGTTAGTGGATAGAAAGGATTGTTTATGAGGATACCATTTGTGGTGGTTTAACCAATCACTACTAGCTCAGGTTAAATAGAATATAAAAAAGCAACAACTGAAATAGTTGTTGCTTTTTCTTACTGAAAAATGTTTCTCAGACTGTAATCGTTTTATTTCTCAACACGAGATTTGTTGGCGATATCAGCAAGGATTGCTGCTACAAACTTATCTACTGGGACAGTTTGTGTTTCTTTTTGGCCATAGCGACGAACATTGACTGTTCCGTCTTCCATTTCCTTATCCCCAACAATCAATTGGTAAGGAATCTTGCTGGTTTGTGAAGCACGAATCTTGAACTGCATTTTTTCATTGCGCTCATCCACATCAGCACGGACACCGCGGTCACGGAGTTTCTTAGCTACTTCCCAAGCGTAGTCCACATGTTTTTCGTTAGAAACTGGGATGAGGGTTACTTGGTGTGGTGCAAGCCATGTTGGGAAGGCACCCTTGTAGTTTTCAATCAAGATCGCTGTGAAGCGTTCCATAGTTGAGATAACTCCACGGTGAATCATAACTGGACGGTGCTCTTCACCGTCAGCTCCAATATATTTGAGGTCGAAGCGTTCTGGAAGCAAGAAGTCAAGCTGGATAGTAGAAAGTGTTTCTTCTTTACCAAGGGCAGTCTTAACCTGGACATCCAATTTTGGTCCGTAGAAGGCTGCTTCGCCCTCAGCTTCAAAGTAGTCGACACCCATTTCATCAAGGGCTGCACGAAGCATGGTTTGGGCATTTTCCCACATCTCATCGTTGTCAAAGTACTTGTGAGTATCTTGA
The DNA here is from genome assembly GCF_001588645.1 of Streptococcus oralis. Taxonomy (GTDB): domain Bacteria; phylum Bacillota; class Bacilli; order Lactobacillales; family Streptococcaceae; genus Streptococcus; species Streptococcus oralis_AB. The sequence goes on from NZ_LAYF01000014.1 coordinate 7,519, forward strand.
GGGTCACGAAGAGAGAGACGGAAGCGGTATTCAGTCAAGTTGAAGTCTTCGTAAACATCGATAATCAACTGAAGGGCACGTTGGAATTCTTCTTGGATTTGTTCTGGAGTCACAAAGAGGTGACCGTCGTTAAGAGACATTTCGCGTACACGTTGAAGACCAGTAAGGGCACCAGATTTTTCATAGCGGTGCATCATACCGATTTCAGCGATACGGATTGGCAACTCACGGTATGAGTGAACATGGTGTTTGAAGACTTGGATGTGGTGTGGGCAGTTCATTGGACGAAGAACAAATTCTTCACCGTCCCCCATGTCCATGGTTGGGAACATATCTTCTTGGTAGTGATCCCAGTGACCAGAAGTCTTGTAAAGCTCCACAGAAGCAAGTGGTGGAGTGTAGACGTGTTGGTAGCCAGAAGCCAACTCCTTGTCGACGATGTAGCGTTCCAATTCACGACGAATAGTTGCACCATTTGGCAACCAGAATGGCAAACCTTGTCCGACTTCTTGGGAAATCATGAAGAGGTCAAGCTCTTTACCAAGTTTACGGTGATCGCGTTCTTTAGCTTCTTCACGCATTTGAAGGTAGTTTTTCAAGTCTTTCTTGTCAAACCAGGCTGTACCGTAGATCCGTTGCATCATCGCGTTGTCGCTATTTCCACGCCAATAAGCACCTGCTACATGGAGAAGGTGGAAGATTTGGATACGGCCTGTTGATGGGACGTGAGGTCCACGGCAAAGGTCCACGTATTCACCCTGACGGTAGATAGTCAAACCGCCTTCGTCCTCAGAGTGTTCTTCGATCAATTCCAATTTATAAGGGTCGTTTTTGAAGATTTCACGTGCCTCATCTTTCGATACTTCCTCACGGATAGATGGGAAGTTTTCTTTGACGATTTTTTGCATTTCTTCTTCGATACGAGGCAGGTCTTCGTTAGAGATTTGACCAGCAGTATTGTCGGTATCGTAGTAGAAGCCATCTTCGATAGCAGGACCGACTCCCAAGTGAATGTCTGGGAAAAGGCGACGAGCTGCTTGGGCAAACAAGTGAGCAGCTGAGTGACGCAAGATCGGAAGGGCATCTTCGTGATCAGGTGTCACGATTTCGATGCTTCCATCTTCAGTGATAGCACGAGTCGTGTCGATGAGTTTGCCGTTGAATTTACCAGCCAAGGCTTTTTTAGCTAGGGAATTGCTGATAGATTGGGCAATTTCAAAAGTAGTAACGCCAGATTCGAATTCACGAACAGCGCCATCTGGGAAAGTAATCTTAATCATGGTTTTCTCCTTAAATATTTATCGTATTTTTATAACTGAGGTTTGAAGAAGTGGGAAGCTAGATATCAATAAAGAATGATCACAATTGATTTGCTAAATCAATTTCATTTTAACTTTTTCAGTCTGAAAATAAAGAAAAGCGTAGAAATACATAGATAGCATACCAAGGAAAGGATGAGAGACAGATATTCCTCCTGAGTCATCTCGCCTCTCATGTATATCCTTATCGGATAGCTTTTTATCGCATTGACCAAATAGATACCAGCTGTCAAACTGAAAAGATATCCTGTTGTAATGAGTTTCTTGTTGTTGAAAAACATTAAGATACCAAGAAAGGGGGCAAGGAATGGTAAGAGAGGAATGAGTAGAAAAAATGAAAAGACGACAATATTTTCCGTCCCCCATAGACTGAGCGTATTTATTAGCCAGACATAGACTAAAAGGAAGGCACAAGCGATTATCCAAGATAATATTTTCTTCAAATCTATCACCTCATTTCAGTTCTTGGGTAAATTTCATTTTAACTTTGGCGTAACTACTCTCCAAACAAAAAACGACATCCTAAAAGGACGTCGCAACGTGGTTCCACCTTCATTTATGCACAACAAAAACTGTTGACACCTCTGATTGGCTTTAACGTAGCCACCGTTTTATGTTTTCATAAAAGTCAGTAGAGTAGTATCAGTTTAGGCTTTCTATGCGTTTCCAGCAACCACGCACTCTCTAGTAGAAAGGGACTAAGTGACTTGTCTCTATGCATTATTATAGCATGATTGCGAGAATTTTCAAGGTTTTTTTATAATTTTTTTATTTTTCTCTCGCTGGAAGACATGCTTGATCCCCACACCAGAAGCCAACCCAAGTAGGGTAAAGATTTCGTAAGCTAGGAAATAAAGCAGAATGAATTCACCAAAGGTGATGATGGTAAAGCAATAGAGCAGACCAATACCGAGTAGCCACCAAAGTGAGAAATGAAAACGATAGCTATAAAGTAGTGATACGATAAAGGTTACCAGAGGTGAAAAGAGGATGATGTTGTAAATGTACAGTCCCTTCAGTGTATATGGGTCAGAGATGAGTAGAGAGAGGAGTTCATAGAGTGGCCAGTAAAAAAAGAAAATGACAAGGTAGAATGGGATATACTTAAGATAATTCCGCATGGCAATAGTCCTCCAATCTGGAAAAATTGAGAGATATTGTGGACCACATAATCCTAAATGAAGGGGAAGTTTCTACTTATATTATAGCACGATTTGGAGGCTCTTACAATTTAATCCAGTGATCAGTGATAGTGATCTTTTCGAGTGTTTTCTGTTATAATACTAACAAAAGAAGGAAAATAAGGAGAAAGAATGACCAAAATAGCAGTTCTTTCAGACATACATGGAAATACGACAGCTTTGGAAGCTGTTCTGGCTGATGCTAAGGCGGCAGAGGTAGACGAGTACTGGCTTTTAGGGGATATTCTGATGCCAGGGACAGGACGTAGAAGGATCTTGGACCTCTTAGCTAGCTTGCCTATTACAGTAAGAGTTCTGGGAAATTGGGAGAATAGTCTCTGGCGAGGTCTGCATCGCAAGTTAGACCCTACAAAAGCGAGCCATCGTTATCTCCTGCGTCAAAGTCAGTACATTTTAGAAGAGATTAGCCCTAAAGAAATCGAAGACCTCAATAATCAACCCCTGCAAGTTCATCGTCAGTTTGGTGATTTGATGGTGGGAATCACACACCATCTCCCTGATAAAAACTGGGGTAGAGAGTTGATTCATACGGGAAAACAAGAAGATTTTGATAGATTGGTGACGAATCCACACGCCTCTATCGCAGTATATGGCCATATTCATCAACAGTTGCTTCGTTACGGAAGTGATGGACAGTTGATTCTCAATCCAGGTTCCATTGGACAACCCTTTTTTTTAGATGCGAAGTTGCGTAAGGACCTACGGGCTCAGTATATGATTTTAGAGTTTGATGAAGCCGGTTTGTCTGATGTTGATTTTCGTCGAGTGGATTATGATGTAGAAGCTGAATTGCAGTTGGCTAAAGATTTGAAGCTCCCCTATTTCCAGGTCTACTATGAAAGTTTGGTAAATGGGATTCACCATACTCATAATCACGAATTGTTAGGTCAGATTAGTGAACAAGAAGGTTATGATCAGGATGTTGAACTCTGGATGGAAAGAGACAAGAAAGATTGGTTTTAAGAGGACTTCTAGCTAGAAATAAGATAGTCTAGGAACTGTTGTTTTCCGATAAGTCGAACTGGATACGAATTGACGGCTTCTCAAATATATGTTAGAATAACGGAATATAAATAATTTGAATCTCATACTAATTGATATTCAAAATAAGAGGAGACAGATAATGAAACCAGAAGAGTTACACGCTATTGCCTCGGAGTTGGGCATGCAATTTGACGAAGATTCGCGTAGTATTTATGGCACGCAGTCAGGCTACTTGCTATTGCTACATGAAACAGAAGTAAAAAATCAGTTTCGACTTTGTGTCAGTGTGAGTTTGAATGGCAATCCTGCGGATTCAGAAGAAAACGAATTGGTTTGGGATGAGTTTAAGAGTGAATCTCTTCCAAACTTGTCGACCTTGTCTATCAACCAGTACCTTGTTTCTTTTGTTGTAAAAGGTGCCATGCGCAAATCAAAAACAATTGAAAAGTTACAGACGCTCATAACAGACCTCGTTGCATTCCTTGAAACCCATCATTTCGTCCAAGTCTGTGCCTACAGTGGTCAGGAAGGCCCCGTTGGTCTCTATCAATTAGGTGATTCAATTTTCCTTATCAACGAGGAAAGCTATCAATTGCTGAAGAGCAACCTTCAGATTGAGGTGGATTCTTATCAAAACCAGAAGGAAAATGTTCTTCTTGGAGCAGTCGGTGCCTTGCTTGGAGCCTTGATTGGTGGAGCAGTTGCTCTATTTATCGCGCGCCTAGGTTATGTAGCTATGGTAGCGGGTATTGTTCTGGGGATTTGTACCATTAAAGGATATGAAATCCTTGGAAGAAAGGTATCTCGAAAGGGGATTGTAATTTCCTCTATTTGGATGGTGATTACTGTCTTTCTAGTGAATCAAATTGATTTGGCGATGGAAGTCGTTTCCAAACTAGGGGTTGAGTTTGCCTTTGCTTTCCGAGTGGTGAATGAATTAATCTTTAGCGGTGATTTCCCAGATAACTATTTTTATAATCTAGCTATGTTAGCTGTGTTTACCTTAGTTGGTGCTGGGGTGTCTATCAGCTCGGTTTGGTCAAGTCATAAAACAAAAGGGATTGTCCGTAAAATTGCATAAAAAATAAGTCTTTGTATTTCCTCCGCCGTTCCGGTTACCAAGAGGGATACAGGACTTTTTGCATGGAGAAGATAATCAGTCTATAATATTTGACAGGAAAACCAAAAACGGTATAATGTTTATACGGGAAAAGATGAATAAAATATCAATGAAAGGAGAAGAAGATGCAAATTTCAAGCCGATTTACCATTGCGACCCATATGATGATTATTATTGCAATGCAGGATACAGATAGTAAAGTAACCAGTGATTTTCTTGCGGCCAGTGTCGGAGTCAATCCAGTCATTATCCGTAAGACTTTATCACAACTTAAAAAAGCTGGATTGATTTCAGTTGCTCGTGGTACGGGAGGAACTGAGATAATAAAAGACCTTCAAGAGATCAATTTGTTGGATGTTTACCAAGCTGTAGAGTGTTTAGGAAAATCTGGTAAGCTCTTTAGTTTCCATGACAATCCAAATCCTAATTGCCCAATTGGTGCGAATATCCATGCGGTCTTGGACCAAAAGCTGTTCGATGTTCAAGCAGCTATGGAAAGCCAACTGCGTCAGACAAGTCTGGCTCAGGTTGTAGCCGATGCTCAGAATAAACTGTCTAAGTAAGAGGACTAAGGTCCTCTTTTTCTATTGCTATAATTATGGTACAATGTAGTCATCAAAGGAGGAGACTATGTACTTTATCACAGGATTTTTTGTCCTACTTTTTCTCGTTTCGTTTTTTAGAGACAATCGTAGTCTCTGGAATCCAGCTCTCTTACTTTTATCTCTGCTTTTTTCTTATATGTCCATTGCCAATCTTTTTTACGAAGTTGGACAGAAAGAAGTGCACATGGTTTTCTTTGCAGGGATTTTTCTTCTGCTGCCTTTTTTAGTTTTTCTAAGTGGTTTTTTCCTTATTTATAATGGATTTGTGTTATTGAAAAAAGAAGGAAAATCCAAGGCAAATTATTTGTCTCTAGGATTAGGTTGCGTGATTTTATTCTTTTTTGTGATCATGGCGATTCGAGTGAGCGATACCAAGGGCTTGTTTTACACCAATCATCTAGTGAATATTATCTTTTTCTTTTTGATTTATTCGTATTTGATTTTTGGTTTTGCCTTTGCAGGATTTCTGCTTTATTCCATTCTGTATCTTTTCATTCCTAAGAAAAAATATTATGATTTTATCATCATTCACGGAGCAGGCTTGTTGAATGGAGAAAAAGTCACTCCCTTACTAAAGAGTCGCATTGACAAGGCAGTAGAAGCTTATCACCAGTCTCTCAATCCCAATGTTAAAATCATAGCAAGTGGTGGTCAAGGTGGGGATGAGAAGATTTCCGAGGCTCAGGCAATTTGTAATTATTTGCTTGAAGAGACGGATGTTCCGAGAGAAGCGATTCTCCTAGAGGAAGACTCAACGACGACCTATGAGAATCTTCTCTTCTCAAAAGAAATGGGAGAGAAGCTGGTGGCCAGTCCACGTTTTCTCTTTGTGACCAATGATTACCATGTTTTTCGTACCAGTACCTATGCTCGCCGTATTGGGATGAAGGGAGATGGTCTTGGTTGCCGTACAGCCGCCTACTATATCCCATCGGCCTTTATCAGAGAATACATTGTTCTATGTGTGAAGATGAGATGGCTTTTTCTCGCCTTCTATATTTTATTAATTTTAGCTCTGATTTTCTCCTATAGAGGTGTTCTATGGTAATATGTAAAATTCATATTGTAATTCTTGTTAGAATCTCTAAAAAAATCTTGTAGTAACCCTAAGGGAAAAATTGTCACTAGTAATGAAAGAGCAGGGTAAGTGATTGTGAGTGCGGTTTTTGGAACGGTTTCATGATTGCTCGTCAATCAATTGAACAATTTCTAACCTAGTTGTAGATTTTCAGAGAGAGTCAAAAATAGGCAACTGAATATGAGTAGACTAGAATTTTACAGTCAACGACAAATAAAAATGTGAACAGCAACAGAGGTTCACATTTCATTTTTTACTCATGGCAAAATGGCCTTTAGTTGGTTCAGGATGGTTTGTAAGGTCACGACCGCTTGTTCTCCTTGTTGCGGTTGGTAGAGTAGTTGGAAATACTTGCGAATAGTTTCTTCAAATTGCTTAGGGAGGAGAGTACAATGGGTCTTTGCGTACTCCAACATTCGTTTTTCACCAGGATGGGTTTGCTCATTGAGCGCAAATAACAAGTCAAAGTAGGAAGCGAAAAATTCACTCGTACGATGATTCATACTGAGAAGATCTTGACGCTTGATAGCTTTTTCTATTTGGTGAGAGAAGGCAGGCATGGCATGGTCTAGCAAAAGGAGTTGCCTTTCGATGATATGCTTTTTGAGTTCCTGTGGATAGGGAATCTGGTAAGTCTTTTGGAGAGAAGCATAGTGTCCATTCGGGTCGTATAAAATCTTGCTGTGGAGTAGATTATGCCACATGCAAGTTGTATAAGCATTTTGAGCTTTGTGTTGAAAAACGGTTGAGTTCAATTCCTGTTCAAACGACTCCAGCGAACGATAAATCAACTCGATTTCGATACCGTTGTTTAGTACGCAGTCATCTTCTAATTCCCAAAACTGGTTTCCAATTTCCATATAGGAGCAGTATTTACTCAAAATTTTGAGGCGAGTCGCCTCATCAATTGAAGAGTTGAGATAGACATAAACGTCATAGTCAGAATTTTGATCGTAGGCTTGTCCTGCACGAGAACCACCAAGAGCAATAGCTTCTACTTGTTCCAGTTGAGAGAATTCTTTGCAAAGTTCGTGGATCATGATTTTTCTCCTTGCTTTATGGTTTTAAAGTCATTTTACCAAAAAGTAAAACGTTTGCATAGCATTGAGTTACTCTTTTTCATTTATAGCAAAAAATGTGAACCCTTGTTTTGAGTTCACATTTCTTTTTTATTCTGCTGCTTGTTGCCAACGTTTTGCTAGCTTATGAGACAGGCTGGAAATAGCAAAGTTAAAGATAAAGTAAATCAAGGCAATCAGGATATAAAGACTGAAAACCTGCTCTGGTTCGAAATAGCGTCCCATGAGAATTTGACTGGCTCCAAAGAGTTCTTGTAGGGCGATAACAGAGTAGAGAAGGCTGGTATCCTTAATCACAGTTACAAACTGAGAAATGATGGCTGGCAACATTTTACGGATAGCTTGTGGGAGAATGATGTAGTAGAGGATTTGCGCAGAGGTGAATCCTTGCGACATTCCTGCTTCGTACTGGCCCTTGTCCACGGCATTGAGACCACCTCGGATAATCTCAGCCAGGGCTGCTGAGGTAAAGAGGGTAAAGGCAGTGATACCTGCTGGTGTGGACTTCATCTTAAACACCAAAAAGATGGTGAAAATCCAGAGGAGGTTGGGAACGTTACGTACAAACTCGATATAAATGCTGGAGATGATCCGTAAGACAGGATTTTTCCCATTTCTAATGACGGCTAGTACTGTTCCGATAAGGGTCGAGAGGACGATAGCAATCAGAGAAATGTAGAGAGTTAAGCCGAATCCTTTAAAGATAAAGACTAGGTTATCTGGGGTCAAAACTTCTAAAATAGATTCCATAGTAACCTCCTAAAGTGAATAGGCTTTTTTGTTGGCTTGCTCCATCTTGCGACCAAACTGGGCAACAGGGAAGCAAAGAGCAAAGTAGAGCAGGGCAGCACCTAAAAATGCTGGAATATAGTTTCCATTGAGAGCCGACCAAGACTTAGTCACAAACATCAAGTCTACTCCAGAGATGATAGCTACGGTAGAGGTGTTCTTGATGAGGTTAACGATTTGGTTGGTCAATGGAGGGAGAATGATACGGAAGGCCTGAGGCAAGATAATCAAGCGCATGGCACTGATATAGGTAAAACCTTGCGATAAGGCGGCCTCCATCTGACCGCTAGGAATAGACTGAATCCCTGAACGAATAACCTCAGCAATATAAGCGCCGTGATAGAGTCCCACACAAAGTACAGCTGTCCAATAAATCGGAATCATGATGGTGTGTTCACTGATAAGAGGCAAACCATAAAAGACGATGACAAACTGCACCAAGAGGGGAGTATTTTGGTAAAATTCGACAAAGATACGAGCCAAAACACGCAAGAATGGGCGTTTACTGGTTGACATGGCCCCGAAGAAGATGCCCAAAACCATGGCGAGGATAAAGGATCCAACCGCTAGGGCAAGGGTGAAGAGGAAACCATTGAAAAATTGTCCAAAATCCTGAAAATAGGCTGTCCAAGATGATAAATCTGTCATGGGGTGTCCTCCTTAATCTGCGGTATGGCTAGATGGTTTGAGCTTGTAACGGTCATAGAGTTTCTGCAAACTACCATCCTTGGTCCATTTAGTGACCAAGCTATCAAGATAGTCGTTTAGCTCGGTATTTGATTTTTTGGTGACGATACCGTAGTCAGATGGCTTGAAACTATCATCTAGTAGTTCTGTCCGTTTGCTGATGTAGCCGGACAGGATAGAGCGGTCCACGGAAAAGGCATCAATACGGTGAGCGTGAAGGGAAGTAATCAATTCTGGGTAGGAACCAAGTTCGACGAATTTAAAGGTTAGACCTTTCTTTTTGCCTAGTTCAGTAATCAGGCGTTGGGTGATGGAACCTTGGGCAACTCCAATCGTTTTACCGTTTAGATCTTCAATGCTTTTAATGTTGGCAGATTTGTTGACCAAAAAGCCAGAAGCGTCCGTATAGTAGGGACTGGTAAAGTTATAGAGTTTTTTACGTTCGTCTGTGATGGTGAAGGTTGCGATATCCATGTCGACCTGTTCGTTGTCTAGTAGTGGACCGCGGGTTTGAGCGGTAACAGGAACGTAGCGAATCTTGACCTTGAGTTCGTCTGCAATCATCTTGGCAAGGTCCGTTTCGATACCAGAATAAGTCCCTGTCTTGGGATCCTTGTAGCCAAAATTAGGAACGTCTTGTTTGACACCGACAACTAGTTCGCCTCTTTTTTGAATGTCTGCGACGCTGGTATCAGCCTGAACTGGTTTGGCAGCAGCAAGGATGAAAAGGCTAATCAATAATGCGGATAAAAAGAGTTTCTTTTTCATAGGCGCCTCCTTATTTGACTTTGTCACTTTCGTGGTTGATAATTTTGCTGAGGAATTGTTGGGCACGAGGTTCGCTTGGGTTGTCAAAAAAGTCATCGACATCTGTCGTATCCACCAAAACTTCTCCGTCTGCCATAAAGATGATGCGGTCCGCAACCTCTCGAGCAAAGCCCATTTCGTGGGTAACGATGATCATATTCATCCCGTCATGCGCCAGTTTCTGCATAACGGCCAGAACATCTCCAATAGTCTCAGGATCAAGGGCAGATGTTGGCTCATCAAAGAGAAGTAGCTCTGGATGCATAGCGAGTCCGCGTGCAATGGCAATCCGTTGTTTTTGTCCACCAGATAACGTGGCTGGATAGGAATCTTTCTTGTCCCACATATTTACAAATTCCAGATATTTTTGGGCTGTTTTTTCAGCTTCTTTTTTATCAATTCCTAGAACTTTTACGGGCGCTAGTGTTACATTTTCTAACACTGTTTTGTGTGGATAAAGATTAAAATGTTGAAAAACCATGCCGACTTCCTTACGAAGAGGAACTAAATCTTTTTGACTAGCACCTGCTACTTGGTGTCCATTGACGAGGAGACTTCCTTTGTCAACAGCCTCTAAACCATTGATCGTACGGATAAGAGTGGACTTCCCAGAGCCAGAAGGTCCAAGCAGGACAACAACTTGTCCTTTTTCAAAACGGAGATTGATGTCGCGGAGTGCGTGATAGTCTCCGTAATATTTTTCGACGTTTTTAAATTCTACTAAAGCCATGAGAGATCTCCTTTGTGTTAGATTTTATAACATGATTCTACAACAAAAGAATGTTCTTGTCAAATCATATCTGAAAAAAATTCACTAAAATGTTATAAAAAAGCAATCTGGATAGAGAAAATGCCTAAATCATGTTATAATGAAACGATAGAATTCTTAGAAAGAGTGGATGTTTTTTTGATAACTCCTACTTATGAATGGCAGTTTGCCCCGCAGGTTGAAGATGCGGATTTTACAAAGATAGCCAAGAAGGCTGGACTGGGTCCTGAGGTGGCTCGGTTATTATTTGAAAGAGGGATTCAGGATGAAGAAAGTCTAAAGAAGTTTTTAGAACCTTCTTTAGAGGACTTGCATGACCCTTATCTGCTCCATGATATGGATAAGGCAGTAGAACGGATTCGTCAGGCCATTGAAGAAGGGGAAAATATTCTAATCTATGGAGACTACGATGCGGATGGTATGACTTCAGCTTCTATTGTTAAGGAAAGTTTGGAACAGCTTGGTGCCGAGTGCCGTGTTTATCTGCCAAATCGCTTTACCGATGGCTATGGTCCCAATGCCAGTGTCTATAAATACTTTATCGAGCAAGAGGGGATTTCCTTGATTGTGACGGTGGATAATGGAGTTGCTGGTCACGAGGCCATTGAAATGGCCCAGTCTATGGGAGTGGATGTCATTGTGACCGACCATCATTCTATGCCGGAAACCCTTCCTGATGCCTATGCGATTGTTCACCCTGAACATCCAGATGCGGACTATCCTTTCAAACAGTTGGCTGGTTGTGGAGTGGCTTTCAAGCTAGCTTGCGCCCTTTTAGAAGAAGTGCAAGTGGAGCTACTCGATTTGGTAGCCATCGGAACTATTGCCGATATGGTGAGCTTGACGGATGAAAATCGTATTTTGGTTCAATATGGTCTGGAAATGTTGGGGCATACTCAGCGCATCGGTCTGCAAGAAATGCTAGACATGGCTGGGATTGCTGCTAATGAAGTAACAGAAGAAACGGTTGGATTCCAGATTGCCCCTCGTTTAAATGCCTTAGGCCGCTTGGACGATCCCAATCCTGCCATTGATTTGTTGACTGGCTTTGATGATGAGGAAGCGCATGAGATTGCCCTCATGATTCATCAGAAAAACGAAGAGCGCAAGGAAATCGTTCAGTCAATCTACGAAGAAGCTAAGACCATGGTGGATCCTGAGAAGAAGGTCCAGGTTTTGGCCAAGGAAGGCTGGAATCCTGGCGTTTTGGGTATCGTTGCTGGTCGTTTGTTGGAAGAACTAGGGCAGACAGTTATCGTTCTTAATATAGAAGATGGTCGTGCCAAGGGTAGCGCTCGTAGTGTGGAAGCGGTCGATATTTTTGAAGCCTTAGATCCCCATCGCGACCTCTTTATCGCCTTTGGCGGCCATGCTGGTGCAGCAGGAATGACACTGGAAGTTGAGAAACTTTCAGATTTATCTCAGGTTTTGGAAGACTATGTCCGTGAAAAAGGTGCAGATGCTAGTGGTAAGAACAAGTTAAATCTAGATGAAGAGCTAGACTTGGAGACGCTTAGCTTGGAAACGGTCAAAAGTTTTCAACGCTTGGCACCTTTTGGAATGGACAATCAGAAACCTGTCTTTTATATCAAGGATTTTCATGTCGAAAGTGCCCGTACTATGGGGGCAGGCAATGCCCACCTCAAACTAAAAATTTCCAAGGGTGAGGCGAGTTTTGAAGTGGTGGCCTTCGGACAAGGTAGATGGGCGATGGAGTTTGCTCAAACCAAGAATCTAGAATTGGCAGTCACTCTGTCTGTTAACCAATGGAATGGCCAAACTGCCCTCCAGTTGATGATGGTGGATGCGCGTGTAGATGGTGTTCAACTCTTTAACATTCGTGGGAAGAATGCAGTCTTGCCAGAAGGGGTTCCAGTCTTGGATTTTGCTGGAGAATTACCAGAATTAGCGACCAGTGAAGCGGTTGTTGTGAAAACCATTCCTGAGGATATTAGCCTGCTGAAGACTGTTTTTCAAGAACAGCACTTCTCTGCTGTCTATTTCAAAAATGACATTGATAAAGCCTACTATCTGACAGGCTATGGGACTAGAGAACAGTTTGCTAAATTGTATAAGACTATTTACCAGTTCCCAGAGTTTGATATTCGCTACAAGCTCAAAGATTTGGCGACTTATCTCAATATTCAACAAATCTTGCTGGTCAAGATGATCCAAGTATTTGAAGAGCTGGGCTTTGTGACGATCAAAGATGGTGTCATGACAGTCAATAAAGAAGCGCCGAAAAGGGAAATTGCTGAAAGTCAGATTTACCAAAATCTCAAACAAACCGTTAAAGACCAAGAAATGATGGCGCTGGGTACCGTGCAAGAAATGTATGATTTTTTAATGGAGTAATAGATGGAAAGGGACTGAGATGACCTATCTCGGTCTCTTTTTGTCGGATAGATGCTTGATGTAAGAGTGGTTGATAAGACGGTTTTTTGAGTGGTTAACTGATGTAAAAATTAGGGAAATGATTCATTTTTTATTCTCTTCTATCACTTTATACGATGTCTGCTTTTAAACCTCATGTAGTAAAAGTATAAATTTTTGTAACATGACTAAAATATAACTCTAAACGAACTGACATGTAAATCAAGTATGATTTTCTTATCAAGAAAATATAAGGGGAATCTAGTTATGAAAAAAACAGTTACGAAACTGACTCTTGGTTTGACTTCTACCGCTTTTTTAGCTACAGTTGGGGCTCAAACTGTGCACGCGAACTCTTACGTTGTCCAAGACGGTGATTCATTTTATGCCATTGCAACTGCAAACGGCATGGATCCGCATGAGTTGGCAGCTATGAATGGAAAAAACATCTTTGACACTATCCACCCAGGCGATGTATTAGAAGTGAGTGGTTCCTCTCAGGCTAGCTCTACCTACAGTGCTCCAGCTAGCACTGCGAATGTGGTATCAGATACAGAGGATGTTGTCGAAAAGACTCCGACAAACTATGGAAACTCTTATCCTGTTGGTCAGTGTACATGGGGCGTGAAAGAATTGGCCCCTTGGGCTAGCAACTGGTGGGGAAATGCCAACACGTGGGCAATCTACGCGAGCGCTCAAGGTTATAAGACAGGAAGTGTTCCAGTAGTAGGAGCAATCGCCGTTTGGGATGGTGGTGAATATGGACACGTTGCTTATGTCACAGATGTTCAAAGTGAAAACTCTATCCAGGTATTGGAAGCAAACTACAGACGTCAAAAGCAGATTGCAAATTACCGTGGTTTCTTTAATCCTCATGAATTTTTAGGTAACGTCACTTATATCTATCCAAACTAAAGATGATAAAAAGATTTAGAATTTCTAAGTCTTTTTTCTTTTTGAAGAAATTTCCTATCGTTAAGCTCCATCTTAGTGGCTAATTGCTGAAAAAATTTTAGATTCTATAGCGAACAGGAAATTCTCTCTTTTGGATGTAGATAAACCATGTCTTTGTAGAAAATAGTTCTCAAGTCGAGAGGTAAAAGCAAGTTTTTTGAACTAAAAGAGAAATTTAGAGTTCGAGAAAGGTATCTGAAATCAAATTGATTCAAAAAGCTCATATTTTTGATGGTGCAATCGTTCTATTATCTTAGATGAAGCCTCCAAAAGAGAAGTCAAAGTAAAAGAATTCGATTCACAGTAGTGACTAATCTCTAGTTAAAAACCTATCTTCGTTTTGAAAATAATCAAAAAAATGGTATAATGGTAGGAAAAGATTCGGCTGAAAGTTTTAGAACTTTTAGAATAAGAGGGTAAATTCACCCTATAATCAAGATAAATGAAGTTTCGGAGGAAAAATGAGTAATATTAGTTTAACAACACTAGGTGGTGTACGAGAAAATGGAAAAAATATGTACATCGCTGAAATCGATGGTTCTATTTTTGTTTTGGATGCAGGGCTTAAATACCCTGAAAATGAACAACTAGGTGTTGATGTCGTCATTCCAAATATGGACTACCTTTTTGAAAATAGAGATCGTATTGCAGGGGTCTTTTTGACCCACGGACATGCGGATGCAATTGGTGCCCTGCCTTATCTTTTGGCAGAGGCTAAGGTGCCTGTGTTTGGTTCTGAGTTGACCATTGAGTTGGCCAAACTCTTTGTCAAAGGAAATGATACGGTTAAGAAATTCAATGACTTCCATGTGATTGATGAAGATACAGAGATCGACTTTGGAGGGACTGTGGTTTCCTTCTTCCGTACAACTCACTCTATCCCAGAAAGTTTGGGAATAGTCCTGAAAACAGCTGAAGGTAGCATCGTTTATACAGGGGACTTCAAGTTTGACCAGACAGCTAGTGAATCCTATGCGACGGATTTTGCTCGTTTGGCTGAAATCGGTCGTGATGGTGTTTTAGCGCTCCTCAGTGATTCAGCCAATGCAGACAGCAATATCCAGGTAGCTAGCGAGAGTGAAGTTGGGGATGAAATTACCCAGACCATTGCAGACTGGGAAGGTCGTATCATCGTTGCCGCAGTTGCCAGCAACCTTTCTCGTATCCAGCAGGTTTTTGATGCTGCAGCAGATACAGGTCGCAGAGTTGTTTTGACTGGATTTGATATTGAAAATATCGTCCGCACTGCGATTCGTCTCAAAAAATTATCTCTAGCTAATGAAAGTCTCTTGATTAAACCAAAAGAAATGTCTCGATTTGAAGATCATGAGTTGATTATCCTTGAGACAGGCCGTATGGGTGAGCCTATTAATGGACTTCGTAAGATGTCCATTGGACGTCACCGCTATGTGGAAATCAAAGATGGGGACTTGGTTTATATCGTAACGACTCCATCTATCGCCAAAGAAGCCGTCATGGCGCGTGTTGAAAACATGATCTACCAAGCTGGTGGTGTGGTGAAACTCATTACCCAAAGCTTGCGAGTATCCGGACACGGGAATGCGCGTGATTTGCAGTTGATGATCAATCTTTTGCAACCAAATTACCTCTTCCCTATCCAAGGGGAGTATCGTGAGTTGGATGCGCATGCCAAGGCTGCCATGGCAGTTGGAATGTTGCCAGAACGCATTTTCATCCCTAAAAAGGGAACGACCATGTCTTATGAACATGGAGACTTTGTTCCAGCTGGAGCAGTTTCTGCAGGTGATGTCTTGATTGACGGAAATGCCATCGGGGATGTTGGAAATGTCGTCCTTCGTGACCGTAAGGTCTTGTCAGAGGATGGAATCTTTATCGTGGCAATCACTGTCAACCGTCGTGAGAAGAAAATTGTGGCCAAGGCCCGTGTTCATACGCGTGGATTTGTTTATCTCAAGAAGAGCCGTGATATTCTCCGTGAAAGTTCAGAATTGATTAATCAAACGGTAGAAGAGTATCTTCAAGGTGATGACTTTGACTGGGCAGATCTCAAAGGAAAGGTTCGCGATAATCTGACCAAGTACCTCTTTGATCAAACCAAGCGTCGCCCGGCAATCTTGCCAGTCGTGATGGAAGCAAAATAATAAGCAGCATACCTACAGAAAAAGTCGAAATTCGGCTTTTTCTTATAGAATAGTAAAAGGAGACAACCATGGCAGTTATGAATATTGAGTATTACTCAGAAGTTTTGGATATGGAGTGGGGTGTTACCGTACTCTATCCAGATGCTAGTCGGGTGACTGAACCAGATTGCACAGATATCCCTGTCCTTTATCTTTTGCACGGAATGTCAGGAAATCAAAATAGCTGGCTCAAACGTACCAATGTCGAACGCTTGTTGCGTGGAACCAATCTCATTGTTATCATGCCCAATACTAGCAATGGCTGGTACACAGATACTCAGTATGGCTATAACTACTATACAGCTCTAGCAGAAGAGTTACCTCAGGTAATGAAACGTTTCTTCCCCAACATGACCAGCAAGCGAGAAAAGACCTTCATAGCAGGTCTCTCCATGGGTGGTTACGGCTCCTTCAAACTCGCTCTATCGACAAATCGTTTTTCTCATGCGGCTAGTTTTTCTGGTGCGCTCAGTTTTCAAGAATTTTCTCCTGAAAGTCAGGATCTGGGGTCACTTGCCTACTGGAGAGGAGTTTTTGGAGAGATTAAAGACTGGACATCTAGTCCTCATTCGCTTGAAAGCATGGCTGCAAAATCCGATAAAAAGACTAAACTATGGGCTTGGTGTGGGGAACAAGACTATCTCTACTCTGCCAATAATCTCGCAGTGAAAAACCTCAAAAAGCTTGGTTTTGAGGTGACCTATAGTCATAATCTAGGTAAGCACGAGTGGTACTACTGGGAAAAACAATTGGAACGTTTTTTAGCTACTCTACCAATTGACTTTGTTTTGGAAGAGCGCTTATCTTAGTTTTAGGTTTCTTTCAGCTTTCTTCAGTAAAATAGAGAATCTATCTTGATCAAGGAGAATGTGATTTCAAGATAGGTTCTTATTTTTATGAAAGGTGGGGCGTCATGTTCTGGATTATTCGATTATTGTTCCGATTTCTGTTGGGAATTTGGCGTTTCTTCTGGCGTCTGGTTTGGACTGTGGTCATTCTACTGCTCATTGCCTTTGGAGTGGTTTGGTATCTGTCTGGTGATTTTCATTCTGCGGTCAATCAGGTTGAAAAAATGAGTAAGATTGGTCAAGGTGGCTGGAATCAATGGAAGGAGACGGGAACGCTGGAAGTCTTGTCTCAGACAGATAGTCACCAACATGCAGAAGGCAAGTGGGCTCAGGCCTCAGCTCGCATCTATATTGAACCTCAAATGGATGAGACCTTCCAAGGTGCCTATGCAGAAGCTATAAAAAACTGGAATCAAACGGGAGCCTTTACCTTTGAGGTGGTTGCGGATTCTAGCCAGGCAGATATTGTGGCAAGTGAGATGAATGATGGATCGACCGCTGTTGCAGGTCAAGCCGAGAGTCAAACCAATTTGTTAACCAAACAATTTATATCTGTAACGGTTCGCCTGAATCACTATTATCTATCCAATCCAAACTATGGTTATTCTTATGACCGAATCGTGCACACGGCGGAGCACGAGCTGGGGCATGCCATCGGATTGGATCATACTAACGAAACTTCTGTCATGCAGCCAGCAGGTTCTTACTATGGGATTCAGCCTCAGGATGTGAAGGCTGTTCAAGAGCTCTATACCAGTAGCGACTAGATGAAGTCGGTGCAATCTGAAAAGAAATCAAAGCTCCTCCAACAAGTGATTGGTGGGGCTTTTTGTTCGTCCTGTCACGGCCTTTTTGCTATAATGGAACTATGAATAACTTGATCAAATCAAAACTAGAGCTCTTGCCGACCAGCCCTGGTTGTTACATTCACAAAGATAAAAATGGCACCATTATCTATGTAGGAAAGGCTAAAAATCTGCGCAATCGCGTGCGCTCCTATTTCCGTGGCAGTCACGATACCAAGACGGAAGCTCTGGTATCTGAGATTGTGGATTTTGAATTTATCGTCACTGAGTCCAATATCGAAGCGCTTCTCCTAGAAATTAACCTGATCAAGGAGAATAAGCCTAAATATAATATCATGCTCAAGGATGATAAGTCCTATCCCTTCATCAAAATCACCAATGAGCGTTATCCTCGCTTGATTATCACCCGTCAGGTCAAGAAGGACGGCGGCCTTTATTTTGGCCCTTATCCAGATGTGGGGGCAGCCAATGAAATCAAGAGACTACTGGACCGGATTTTTCCTTTTCGGAAATGTACCAACCCGCCTTCAAAGGTTTGTTTTTACTACCATATTGGCCAGTGTATGGCCCATACCATCTGTAAAAAAGATGAGTCCTATTTTAAGTCCATGGCTCAGGAGGTTTCTGATTTCCTAAAAGGGCAGGATGATAAAATCATCGATGACCTCAAGGGGAAAATGGCTGCGGCAGCTCAGACCATGGAATTTGAACGTGCGGCGGAATACCGTGACCTGATTCAGGCCATTGGAACGCTTCGGACCAAGCAACGGGTCATGGCGAAAGATTTGCAAAATCGGGACGTCTTTGGTTACTATGTGGATAAGGGCTGGATGTGTGTTCAGGTTTTCTTTGTTCGTCAAGGCAAGCTCATTGAGAGGGATGTCAATCTCTTCCCCTACTACAACGATCCGGATGAGGACTTCTTGACCTATGTGGGACAATTCTATCAAGAAAAATCTCACCTGGTTCCCAATGAAGTATTGATTCCGCAGGATATTGACGAAGAAGCCGTCAAGGCCTTGGTGGATACCAAGATTTTCAAGCCCCAACGTGGAGAGAAAAAACAACTGGTCAATCTAGCCATAAAAAATGCCCGTGTTAGTCTGGAGCAGAAGTTCAATCTGCTAGAGAAATCTGTTGAAAAGACCCAAGGAGCTATTGAAAATCTGGGACGCTTGCTCCAAATCCCGACCCCAGTACGTATCGAGTCCTTTGATAACTCTAATATCATGGGAACCAGTCCTGTTTCAGCCATGGTGGTCTTTGTCAATGGCAAACCGAGTAAAAAAGACTACCGAAAGTACAAGATAAAAACGGTTGTGGGTCCAGACGATTATGCCAGTATGCGAGAGGTCATTCGCAGACGCTATGGTCGAGTTCAACGAGACGGTTTGACTCCTCCTGATTTGATTGTCATTGATGGGGGACAAGGTCAAGTCAATATCGCAAAGCAAGTCATCCAAGAAGAGCTAGGTTTGGATATCCCAATTGCAGGTCTGCAAAAGAATGACAAGCACCAAACCCATGAACTACTCTTTGGAGATCCGCTGGAAGTGGTGGAGTTGTCTCGCAATTCTCAAGAATTCTTTCTCCTCCAACGCATCCAGGATGAGGTGCACCGCTTTGCTATCACTTTCCACCGGCAACTGCGCTCCAAAAATTCCTTTTCATCACAACTGGATGGGATTGATGGTCTGGGGCCTAAACGCAAGCAGAATCTCATGAAGCATTTCAAGTCTCTCACTAAACTCAAGGATGCTAGTGTGGATGAGATTGTCGAAGTTGGGGTACCAAGGGCAGTCGCAGAAGCTGTTCAGAGAAAGTTGAACCCGCAGGAAGAAGTGGAGTTGGCTCAAGTAGCGGAACCATTAAGAGAATTGGAATAAGTATCTAGATAGAAAGTAGAAGAAATGAATAGGATTGAGATTGACAGAGATATACTCCTTTTTTTACGATTTGCTTACTTTGGGAATTCAAAAGATTTATTTTTGGCTGCAACTACAAGAGCCTATCTGGATTTTAATCGAACCTTGCGATTTCATGGCATGCCAGATGAACAGCGCTTGGAGATGAGAAATCGGGCCTCTAAGTGTATCAAAGAAGCGATTTTAAATCTCTTGAATCGGGACAAGCTGTGTCAAACTGATTTTGATAGTTGGCATCATAGAACTTGTGATATTCTGATAGATTGCTATCGCTCAAATGGGATTCGATTTACTTATGGTCATGCTCAAAAGTGGATTAATATGACTTTCAAGTATCTGTATATGCTTGAAGCTGTAACCCTAGACTCCGTTTTTCCTTTTTTACACGTACCGATAGATAACATCGTGTTAGAGAGGGCGAACAAACAGTTGTGTATCCCAAAACCTTCTCAAGTGTGGAGTAGTTGGGGAGATTACGCTTTCTATCTTCAATATCAAGGTTATTTGAGACAAAGAATAGGCAAGGAAAATCCTCTTCGTTGGGAGTTTCACAATTGGCTAGATGAAATAGAAAAAGGAAACCATCATGAACCATAAAATCGCAATTTTATCAGATATTCATGGAAATGTGACTGCCTTAGAAGCAGTGATTGCAGATGCTAAAGCTCACGGAGTCAGTGAATATTGGCTCATGGGAGACATTTTCCTCCCTGGTCCAGGTGCAAATGACTTGGTCGCTCTGTTAAAGGAACTTCCTATCACAGCAAGTGTTCGAGGCAATTGGGATGATTGTGTCCTTGAGGCTTTAGATGGGCAATATGGCTTAGAAGACCCACAGGAAGTCCAGCTCATGCGATTGACCCAGTTTTTGATGGAGCGAATGGATCCTGAAACGATTGACTGGCTACGAAGCTTACCTATGCTAGAAAAGAAAGAAGTTGACGGACTGCGCTTTTCTCTTTCTCATAATTTGCCAAATAAGAATTATGGTGGTGACTTGTCTGTTGGGAATAACACAGATAAATTTGACCAACTCCTAGATGAGGAAACGGACGTGGCAGTCTATGGTCATGTCCACAAGCAGTTGCTTCGTTATGGAAGTCAAGGGCAACAAATCATAAATCCAGGTACGATTGGTATGCCCTATTTTGATTGGGAGGCGTTAAAAAATCACCGTGCCCAGTATGCCGTGATAGAAGTAGAAGATGGGGAATTGGTAAACATTCTATTCCGAAAAGTTGCTTATGACTATGAAGCAGAGTTAGAATTGGCCAAGTCCAAGGGGCTTCCTTTTATCGAAATGTATGAAGAACTACGTCGAGATGACAACTATCGGGGGCACAATCTAGAACTCTTAGCTAGTTTAATTGAAAAGCATGGATATGTGGAGGATGTGAAAGAATTTTTGGAGGCTATAAAGTCAGAATATAAGGTAGACTAGTTTCTTTACCCCCCTGAAAATTAGTTGGAACTGGATGAGGGAATCCCTGACTTAAATGATGGATTTCGTTTGGTTACTCATCCTTGTTCCAATTTCTTTCTATGAAAAATCTCTGCAAGCTCTTTCAAAATATGGTAGAATGGATGCAGTAGAATTAGAAAAGGAAATCGATTATGAAATTTCTTGAATTAAATAAAAAACGTCATGCGACTAAGCATTTTACTGATAAACCAGTAGATCCCAAAGATGTGCGTACGGCTATCGAAATCGCAACCTTGGCCCCAAGTGCCCACAACAGCCAGCCATGGAAGTTTGTAGTCGTTCGTGAAAAAAATGCTGAACTGGCAAAGTTGGCATATGGTTCGAACTTTGAGCAGGTGTCATCAGCACCTGTAACCATTGCCTTGTTTACAGATACAGACCTTGCCAAACGCGCTCGCAAGATTGCTCGAGTTGGCGGCGCTAATAACTTTTCTGAAGAGCAACTTCAATATTTTATGAAGAATCTGCCTGCCGAGTTTGCGCGTTACAGTGAACAGCAAGTTAGTGACTACTTGGCCCTTAATGCGGGACTAGTAGCTATGAACTTAGTTCTGGCTTTGACTGACCAAGGAATCGGTTCTAACATTATTCTTGGTTTTGACAAATCAAAAGCCAACGAAGTTTTGGATATCGAAGATCGATTCCGCCCAGAACTCTTGATTACGGTAGGTTACACAGACGAAAAATTGGAACCAAGCTACCGCTTGCCAGTGGATGAAATCATCGAGAAAAGATAGAAAGAAGAAAAAATGACAACAATTGATTTTACAGCAGAAGTAGAAAAACGCAAAGAAGACCTCTTGGCTGACTTGTTTAGCCTTTTGAAAATCAACTCCGAACGTGACGACAGCAAGGTAGATGCGCAACATCCATTTGGACCTGGGCCAGTAAAAGCCTTGGAAAAATTCCTTGAAATCGCAGACCGTGATGGCTATCCAACTAAAAATGTTGATAACTACGCAGGACATTTTGAGTTTGGTGAAGGAGAAGAAGTTCTCGGAATCTTTGCTCACATGGACGTGGTGCCAGCTGGTAGCGGTTGGGACACGGACCCTTATACACCAACTATCAAAGATGGTCGCCTTTATGCGCGTGGTGCTTCAGATGACAAGGGACCTACAACTGCTTGTTACTATGGCTTGAAAATCATCAAAGAATTGGGACTTCCAACTTCTAAGAAAGTTCGTTTCATCGTCGGAACAGACGAAGAATCAGGTTGGGCAGACATGGACTACTACTTTGAACATGTAGGACTTGCGAAACCAGACTTCGGTTTCTCTCCAGACGCTGAATTCCCTATCATCAATGGTGAAAAAGGGAACATCACGGAATACCTCCACTTTGCAGGTGAAAATACAGGTGCAGCCCGTCTTCACAGCTTCACAGGTGGTTTGCGTGAAAACATGGTACCTGAATCAGCAACAGCAGTCGTTTCAGGTGACTTGGCTGACTTGCAAGCTAAACTAGATGCCTTTGTTGCAGAACACAAACTCAGAGGAGAAATTCAAGAAGATGCTGGCAAATACAAGGTGACCATCATTGGTAAATCAGCTCATGGTGCTATGCCTGCTTCAGGTGTCAATGGTGCGACCTATCTTGCCCTTTTCCTCAGCCAGTTTGACTTTGCAGGACCTGCCAAAGACTACCTCGACATCGCTGGTAAGATTCTTTTGAACGACCATGAGGGTGAAAATCTCAAGGTTGCTCATGTAGATGAAAAGATGGGTGCCCTTTCTATGAATGCCGGTGTCTTCCGCTTTGATGAAACAAGTGCTGACAATACGATTGCTCTTAACTTCCGTTATCCAAAAGGAACAAGTCCAGAGCAGATCAAGTCAATCCTTGAAAACTTGCCAGTTGCTTCTGTTAGCCTTTCTGAACACGGTCACACACCTCACTATGTGCCAATGGAAGATCCACTTGTGCAAACCTTGTTGAATGTCTATGAAAAACAAACTGGTCTTAAAGGCCACGAGCAAGTCATCGGTGGTGGTACCTTTGGTCGCTTGCTGGAACGTGGGGTTGCCTACGGTGCCATGTTCCCGGACTCAATCGATACCATGCACCAAGCCAACGAATTTATCGCCTTGGACGATCTCTTCCGAGCAGCAGCAATTTATGCAGAAGCTATTTATGAATTGATCAAATAAAACGATAGAAGTCTGAGATTTTATGCTTGGACTTCTTTTTGGAGGGAAAACAGATGTCTCAAATCGAAAGAATCAAGCAAGCCATTATGGCGGATCCACAGAATACCAGCTATACAGAACGTGGAATCGAACCTCTATTTGCGGCGCCAAAGACAGCTCGTATCAATATTGTCGGTCAAGCTCCTGGACTTAAAACACAAGAAGCTGGGATTTATTGGAAGGATAAGAGTGGCGATCGCTTGCGTGAGTGGCTAGGTGTGGATGAGGACACCTTTTACAATTCAGGTTATTTTGCAGTTCTGCCAATGGATTTTTACTTTCCTGGACATGGCAAGTCAGGCGACCTTCCACCTCGTACAGGTTTCGCAGAAAAATGGCATCCGCAACTCTTGCAAGAGTTGCCCGATATCCAATTAACTCTCTTGATTGGACAATATGCCCAAGCCTATTATTTACAGGAGAAAGTTAGTGGCAAGGTGACAGAGAGAGTAAAACATTACCAGAACTACTTACCAACCTATTTTCCTCTAGTTCATCCCTCACCACGAAATCAAATCTGGATGGCTAAAAATCCTTGGTTTGAGTCAGAAGTGGTGCCCGATTTGAAAAATAGAATTCAAAAGATTCTTGGAGAAACAAAATGAAAGAAATTACTTTTAACGATTTTTACCAGCTTTATCAAAATGAGCAACTTTCTCTAGTGGACGTGAGAGAAGTAGATGAGTTTGAGTCTCTTCATTTAGAAGGTGCTCAGAACCTACCACTTAGTCAATTGGCTGATACTTATGATCAATTGGACAAGGACCTCTTGCATTATGTCATTTGCAAATCTGGGATGAGGTCAGCGCGTGCTTGTCAATTTCTAGCTGAACAGGGTTATGACGTTATCAATGTCCAAGGTGGAATGACGGCCTTTGAAAATCTTTAAATATATAGTGACAGATCCTAACCTTCCCTTGCTCGGTTCCAACTGAGTGAGGGATTTTGTTTTTAGATAATTCTTATTTTTAAAAATATTGAAAACATTCAATGATTAATTTTGGATACTTTTTTCAGAGTCTTAATCATGGTATACTAGGTCAGTATTTTAGAAATATGAAGGAGATTTTTATGGCTAAAAAAGGTGCCCTAACAGGCTTGCTCCTGTTTGGAATATTTTTTGGTGCGGGGAACTTGATCTTTCCGCCTTCTCTAGGTGCCCTATCTGGAGAACAGTTTCTTCCTGCCATCGCAGGTTTTGTCTTTTCAGGTGTCGGTATTGCCGTCTTGACACTTATTATTGGAACGCTAAACCCGAAAGGATACATTCACGAGATTTCTAAGAAAATCTCACCTTGGTTTGCGACGCTTTATCTTGCAGTCCTCTATCTATCGATTGGCCCCTTCTTTGCCATTCCACGTACAGCCACAACAGCTTACGAAGTTGGGATTAGCCCCCTCTTATCCGAAGCAAACAAAGGTCTAGGATTGATTGTCTTTACCGTGCTTTACTTTGCAGCGGCTTATTTAATCTCGCTCAATCCATCAAAAATCTTGGATCGGATCGGACGTATCTTGACACCAGTCTTTGCTTTGTTGATCGTTATCTTGGTTGTACTAGGTGCCTTCAAATACGGTGGAACAAGTCCTCAAACTGCGTCAGCTGCTTATCAAGCTTCTGCCTTTGGTACAGGTTTCCTAGAAGGTTATAATACCTTAGATGCCCTTGCCTCAGTGGCTTTTAGTGTGATTGCAGTTCAAACCTTGAAACAACTTGGATTCTCCAGTAAGAAAGAATACATTTCAACTATTTGGGTGGTTGGTATCGTTGTAGCTCTTGCCTTTAGCGCTCTTTACATTGGTTTAGGATTCCTTGGAAATCACTTCCCAGTACCAGCAGAAGTGATGAAGGGTGGAACACCAGGTGTTTATATCTTGTCGCAAGCAACTCAGGAAATCTTTGGTTCAACAGCTCAACTCTTCCTTGCTGTTATGGTAACTGTAACCTGCTTCACAACGACAGTTGGCTTGATTGTGTCGACAGCAGAGTTCTTTAACGAACGTTTCCCACAAATCAGCTACAAGGTCTATGCCACTGCCTTTACCTTGATTGGATTTGCTATTGCAAATCTTGGTCTTGATGCAATCATTAAGTATTCAGTGCCAGTACTGGTGATCTTGTACCCAATCACCATCGCCATTGTGATGATCGTGATTGTTAATAAGTTTGTCGCCCTATCAAAACCGGGCATGCAGTTAACCATTGGAATTGTTACAGCTATTGCTCTTGCAAGCGTCCTTGGAAGTTCCTTTAAGATTGAGTTTCTAGCAAATCTCGTCAATGCTCTTCCGTTTGCAGCTGCCTCTCTTCCATGGCTAGTGCCAGCTATTATCGGAATCTTGCTTTCATTGGTTCTACCAAACAAACAAGAGAGTGATGTTTTTGAGATGGAATAAAAAAATTCTTGGTCATCGACCAAGAATTTTTTGTATGAGCACGACTCATTAGTTGGTTTGTTCGGTATAACCAGCTTCTTTAAGCATTTTTCTAGTTTTTAGAAAACTTACACGGCTTCCAGAGCCAGAAACTTCATTTGGCATTGCTTTTTTCATCTCTTCGAGATTCACAACAGTCATGTCAACCTCCATGCTATGGATGACTTTTCCATCTTTGAATTCGATATTTTGTGTAATGCCTTTAAGTCCTTCCTCCTTTTTATAAGTTTTCACGATAAATTCTTTAATCTCTTCTGCTGACTTGTCCAGTATTTCAGGGTCAAAAACATTATAGACTTCTTGTTTTACAACATCATCCCCCTTAACAGTGTATGTCAAGGTAGAAGTTCTTCCGGGATTGCTATTGTGAACAAAAATGTAGTTTTTTGTCTCATCTTTCTTTTCAGATGATTGTTGACTGCTTTGTTTGATCTCGCTTGACTGAGTTGTTGTGTCTTCTTTGGTACTGCTGTTTGCAGTTGTTGATGCTTGTTTGGAACATCCGAGTAGGAGGATAAGTGAAGCCGCTAGAGCTAATGAAGTTTTAACATAAGTTTTCATAAAATTTCCTTTCATAATCAAAGTATTTTGTATTATAACATGATTCTACTACAAAATCAACTAGACCTCCCCTCTCATCTGATTTGACATGACAATGAACAGAAACTAGTCTGACGATTAAAGTTTTGTCTCTATCTGTTTCAAAAATTTTTTATCGTATGGATTGAAAAGTGGGAAGTTTTAAATGCACTTTTTATGGGATTTGGAGGAATCTATCGGACTCATCAGTTAGGAATATAGTAAAATACCCCAAGAGTCAGAGTTGTGTCTAACTTTTGGGGTGGACCTACACTAGTCTATATGAAATTTTGGGAGATTAGTTCGTCTTTTCTGTGAATCCCATTTTTTCCAGTGCTTTTTTAGAATTTGAGAAACTGACACGATTACCGATACCAGAATATTCTTCAGGAAGTGCTTTTCTAAGTTCGCTAATGCTTGCAACTGAGAAATCAACTTCTAGATCTTGAACAACTTTACCATCTTTGATTTCAATCGTTTGTTTAACACCTTTGAGTCCATTATAACCTTTGTACTTTTCTTCGATAAAACTCTTGACATCTTCTGGAGTTGCACCAAGGATTTCAGGATCAGCAATGTTATTAGCTGATTGCTTGATAACATTGTCCCCTTCTACAGTATAAATCAAGGTAGAAGTGATTCCAGAATTGCTTTTGTTTACAAAGGTATGTGTTTTAGTTGTTTCTTTCTTTTCAGATGATTGTTGACTGCTTTGTTTAGTCTCGTTTGACTGAGTTGTTGTGTCTTCTTTGGTACTGCTGCTAGCAGTAGTTGATGCTTGTTTGGAACATCCGAGCAGGAGGACAAGTGAAGCCACAAGGGCTAGTGATACTTTAAAGTATGATTTCATATCTATTACTTTCCTTTCATAATCAAAGTATTTGTATTATAACATGGATCTATAGTGAAAGCAACTAAACACAGTTTTTCTCCTTTTGAGAAGGAGTCTGACTAGAAAAATGTTATAATGGTAGGAAAGAGGTGAAGAAATGAATCAAACTGTAAACTATATCAAAGAATTAACTGCTATTGCATCTCCAACGGGCTTTACTCGTGAGATTTCAGACTACCTAGTCCATACTTTAGAAGAGCTTGGTTACCAGCCTATTCGAACTGCTAAGGGTGGTGTCAATGTTACTATTAAAGGTCAAAATGATGACCAACACCGCTATGTGACTGCCCATGTGGATACGCTGGGTGCTATTGTCCGTGCTGTCAAACCGGATGGCCGTCTCAAATTGGATCGTATCGGTGGTTTCCCTTGGAACATGATTGAGGGAGAGAACTGTACGGTTCATGTGGCTAGTACAGGTAAAACGGTATCTGGAACTATCCTCATCCACCAGACATCTTGCCATGTCTACAAGGATGCAGGAACTGCTGAACGTACTCAGGACAATATGGAAGTGCGTTTGGATGCAAAAGTAACCAATGAAAAAGAAACCCGCGCCTTGGGTATTGAGGTTGGAGACTTTATTAGTTTCGATCCGCGAACAGTTGTGACAGAAACTGGTTTTATCAAGTCTCGACACTTGGATGACAAGGTCAGCGCAGCAATTTTGCTCAATCTTCTTCGTATTTACAAGGAAGAGGGGATTGAATTGCCAGTAACAACTCATTTTGCTTTTTCAGTCTTCGAAGAGGTGGGTCACGGTGCCAACTCCAATATTCCAGCTCAGGTAGTGGAATATCTAGCTGTAGATATGGGAGC
The DNA here is from genome assembly GCF_001588645.1 of Streptococcus oralis. GTDB lineage: Bacteria > Bacillota > Bacilli > Lactobacillales > Streptococcaceae > Streptococcus > Streptococcus oralis_AB. Next base: position 35,424 of record NZ_LAYF01000014.1, read on the forward strand.
TATGGGCGATGACCAACAGACGGATGAGTACACAGTATCTATCTGTGTCAAGGATGCTTCTGGTCCTTATCACTATGACTTCCGTCAACACTTAGTAGCTTTGGCGAAAGAGCAAGATATTCCATTTAAGCTGGATATCTATCCATTTTATGGATCGGACGCTTCAGCGGCTATGTCAGCAGGAGCAGAGGTCAAACACGCCCTCCTTGGAGCTGGTATTGAATCCAGTCACTCTTACGAACGAACACACATTGATTCGGTCGTGGCGACTGAGCGTATGGTAGACGCCTATCTCAAGAGCACCTTGGTGGAGTAAAGGGGCGATAAAGTATTATGTTTGAAATGCTGAAACAATTAGCAACGCCTGCTATAATAACGGGGTTAGTTTCGGGTTTGTATGCTTATTTCCAAAAGAAAAAAGAGGAATATCGTAAGTATGTGTATGAAAATAAACAAGAAAACTTTAAAGAACTAGTTGTTTATGCCGATGAACTGGTAGATAAAGGAATTACTAATCCAGATTTAGAAAAACTACTTTTTAAAATTTCTCAAAACATTAATCCGTATGGACGAAAAATAAAAACTTTTGGAAAATATCAGTGGATAGAAGATGATGGATATATATGGTATCAAATAGAAATTATAGAGAAAAAACTTGCTTCTCAAATACTTCAAATAGAGGATTTAAAAGAACTAGCTCATCGGATACAAATTGCTAAACGATTACTAGATATAAAAGTAGAAAAAAATATTCCGCTTATAAGTTCAGCTAAAATATGGTTTTATTTATTTCAGTATGCGATGTTATTACTTCAGCTATTTTTCATTTACTTTGGGTATCAGAGTTTTATAGAACAACCTACTGGACCCTCTTTGTTATTGGCTTATTTGCTGCTTGTTGTAATTTTAATTTTTTTACTCCCAGAATTTAGTGTTGATGAAAGTGATGATGGAAGATCTGGAATATTTATTACAGTGTGCCTTTTCTATATTGTCGCAGTTGATACTGTAATATCGTATTATTTGTATAAAAATTTATCTATTGTTCTTATTGTTGGAATAGTTTCACTTTGTTTAAGTATTGGTGTAATATTTTTAAAAGCTATTATCTTCGGAGAAAGTGAAATTGGTAAGGTATCTACAATTTATATCGAAGAATATAGAAAACTACAGGGACCTAAGTTAAGTAAGAGACGCTTTATAGATAATTTTACAGTTATTCCATTTTTTAATAAGATTCAAAAATTATTTCACAAAGATAAGAGGGAGGGGAATGATGACCTATGAACACCGACTTTTTGACCTTAATCACATCCTTCTCGACTTTGAAGCAGTGGATATCCGAGGGGTAAATAAAGCAGGGATTGACAGTGAGTGATTTAATCCCTATGTGCTTGAGAATGCAAGTATAGCTAATCCCGAGCTGTCAGGCTCAAGATATTTTGAACTTATTAGAGTTGAAAGGAGAGACTCATGTGTCTTATTTGTGAGCGGATAGACCTAATTAAAGCGGGGAAAAATCCCTACTTTGTAAAAGAACTAGAAACAGGCTATGTTGTTATTGGGGATCACCAATACTTTAAGGGCTATACCTTATTTCTGGCAAAAGAACATATAACAGAACTCCACCATATGGAGACTTCTGAAAAACTGCGTTTTCTAGAGGAAATGAGTTTAGTCCAAGAAGCAGTCGCCAAAGCGTTTAAAGCTGAAAAGATGAACATCGAACTTCTAGGAAATGGAGATGCCCACGCTCACTGGCACCTCTTTCCAAGACGGTCAGGTGATATGAAGGGGCATGGGCTTAATGGCCGTGGTCCAGTCTGGTGGGTGCCCTGGGAAGAAATGGCGTCAGAAGATTGCCAAGTGAAATCCCATGAGTTGGAACAAATGATTAAAGCCTTATCCGATGAATTAGAGAAGCACATGGCCTAAGAGAGGAAGAAAAAATGAAAAAAAGATACATCGTTTTATCAGGTTTGCTAGCAGTAACCCTAGCAGCATGTTCTCAAGAAAAACCTAAAAATGAAGAAAACACTCAAAAAACGGAACAAACTAGTCAACCTGAAGGAACTGTAGGGAGCAAATCCCAAGCCTCTAGTCAGAAGAAGGCAGAAGTTGTCAATAAGGGAGACTACTATAGTATTCAAGGGAAGTACGATGAAATCGTCATAGCTAATAAGCACTATCCTTTGTCAAAAGACTATAATCCAGGAGAAAATCCAACAGCTAAAGCAGAGTTGCTGAAACTCATTGCAGCAATGCAAGCAGCGGGCTACCCAATCAGCGATCACTACAGTGGTTTTAGAAGTTATGAAACTCAAACCAAACTTTATCAAGACTATGTGAATCAAGATGGTAAGGAAGCTGCTGATCGCTACTCAGCTCGCCCAGGTTATAGTGAACACCAAACAGGTCTTGCTTTTGACCTTATTGGGACAGATGGTGATTTAGTTACTGAAGAAAAGGCAGCCCAGTGGCTCTTGGATCATGCGGCTGACTTTGGCTTTGTTGTTCGCTATCTCAAAGGCAAGGAAAAAGAGACTGGCTACATGGCGGAAGAATGGCATCTTCGCTACGTCGGAAAAGAGGCCAAAGAAATTGCTGCAAGTGGTCTCAGTTTGGAAGAGTACTATGGCTTTGAAGGCGGAGATTACGTCGATTAAAAAAGTAATTTTTCTCTTGCATTTTTAGATAAATAGTGTATAATGGAAAGGTATGTGTAAAGCATACTTGTGGGAGGTAAAAATCTCTAATTACCGCCAAAACCACAAAGGAGGATTTAAAAATGGCTAAAAAAGTCGAAAAACTTGTAAAATTGCAAATCCCTGCTGGTAAAGCTACACCAGCTCCACCAGTTGGACCTGCTCTTGGTCAAGCTGGTATCAACATCATGGGATTCACAAAAGAGTTCAACGCTCGTACAGCTGACCAAGCTGGGATGATCATTCCAGTTGTTATCTCAGTTTACGAAGATAAATCATTTACTTTCGTAACAAAAACACCACCAGCTGCTGTTCTTTTGAAAAAAGCTGCAGGTGTTGAAAAAGGATCAGGTACACCTAACAAAACTAAAGTTGCTACAGTTACTCGTGCACAAGTACAAGAAATTGCAGAAACTAAGATGCCAGATTTGAACGCAGCAAACATTGAGTCTGCAATGCGTATGATCGAAGGTACTGCTCGTTCTATGGGATTCACTGTTGTTGACTAATCAATAACACCCCCAATATAACCCGCAAGACTTCATCATTTCGAGAAGTGACGTGGGAGATGAAAATCGATTGAACCACTTACAAGGAGAATAGAAAATGGCTAAAAAAAGCAAACAACTTCGTGCTGCTCTTGAAAAAATCGACAGCACAAAAGCATACAGTGTAGAAGAAGCTGTAGCACTTGCAAAAGAAACTAACTTTGCAAAATTTGACGCAACTGTAGAAGTTGCTTACAACTTGAACATCGACGTTAAAAAAGCTGACCAACAAATCCGTGGCGCAATGGTATTGCCAAACGGTACAGGTAAAACTTCACGCGTTCTTGTTTTCGCACGTGGTGCAAAAGCTGAAGAAGCAAAAGCTGCTGGTGCAGACTTTGTTGGTGAAGATGACCTTGTTGCAAAAATCAACGACGGTTGGTTGGACTTCGACGTAGTTATCGCTACACCTGACATGATGGCTCTTGTTGGACGTCTTGGACGTGTCCTTGGACCACGTAACTTGATGCCAAACCCTAAAACTGGTACTGTAACAATGGATGTTGCTAAAGCAGTTGAAGAGTCTAAAGGTGGTAAAATCACTTACCGTGCTGACCGTGCAGGTAACGTTCAAGCAATCATCGGTAAAGTATCATTTGAAGCTGAAAAATTGGTTGAAAACTTTAAAGCTTTCAACGAAACAATCCAAAAAGCAAAACCAGCTACAGCTAAAGGAACTTACGTAACTAACTTGACAATCACAACTACTCAAGGTGTTGGTATCAAGGTTGACGTAAACTCACTTTAATTAACAGATTTTTAAAAACGAGTACGAATGTGCTCGTTTTTTAGGTACAACGGGCATTCCGTTCATCTGAGGTGTAAGTCCTCTGTGGGTACCATATACTAGTAAACCCAAAAGTGATTCCCAAGCCTGACTATTGTGAGTAGCTGATCGAACGGCATTAGGATGGACTGTTTAAGTCTGACGTTGGAAACAAGAATCGGCAGAGAAAGAGATAGAGAAATCTTGGCTATACGAATAGGTACGTGATAGTAAAGCGCATATAGCGGATAAGGAGGCCAGCAACTCTAAAGTACAAATATGTAGTCGTAACCTATATGTGTAAACTACGTGGGCAATTGAATTCGAACTAGAGAGGTGATTAATAGATTTATGCTATAGTCATGGCAGTTTGTATGCTTTTGATTCTAGTTTATCAAACAATAGATTAGAATTGTCAGACAATATAATTTTATGTTATAATGAAGAAAAAATAGAGGTGTTCAAATGTCAGAAGCAGGTCATAAGTTTTTAGCAAAACTGGGGAAAAAACGCTTACGTCCAGGTGGAAAACGTGCTACAGATTGGTTAATTGCGGAAGGAGGATTTTCAAAAGAAAAGAGAATACTAGAAGTTGCGTGCAATAGGGGAACTACAGCAATTGAGTTGGCACAGCGTTTTGGTTGTAAGATAACTGCTGTTGATATGGATGGACAAGCCTTAGAAGTGGCTAAAAAATCTGCTGAAACGGCAGGTGTTGCTCATTTGATCAGATTTGAAAGAGCAAATGCAATGAAACTTCCTTATGGAGATGCTAGTTTTGATATTGTTATAAATGAAGCTATGCTGACTATGCAAGCCGATCAAGCTAAGAAAAAATGTGTAATGGAGTATCTAAGGGTTTTAAAACCTGAAGGTCTTCTTTTGACACATGATGTGCTTCTTAAGGAAGCTAAAGAGTCTGTCAGACAGGAATTGTCACAAGCAATTCATGTAAATGTAGGTCCTTTAACTCAAGATGGTTGGGAACAGGTGATGATAGAATCAGGTTATCGTGATGTGAAAATATTGACTGGTGAAATGACATTAATGAAATTATCAGGTATGATTTATGACGAAGGTTGGCTAGGAACTTTGAAAATTTGCGTAAATGCTTGTAAAAAGGAGAATAGAAAGCAGTTTTTAACTATGTATAAAATGTTTGCTAAGAATAAACAGAAATTGGGCTTTATTGCTATGGCTAGTTATAAATCGTCAAATCGTTAGATAATTATTGGAGTTAACTTTTCCTTGTTTCTTTCTTAAAAAATATGCTATAATAGAGAGTAAAAAACTTTGAAAGAAAGAAAAAGATGAATTTAAAAGATTATATCGCAACGATTGAAAATTATCCCAAGGAAGGCATCACCTTCCGTGATATCAGCCCATTGATGGCAGATGGCAATGCCTATAGCTATGCTGTTCGTGAAATCGTTCAGTATGCAACTGACAAGAAAATCGACATGATTGTGGGACCAGAAGCCCGTGGTTTTATCGTTGGCTGTCCCGTTGCCTTTGAGTTGGGGATTGGATTTGCTCCTGTACGTAAACCAGGAAAATTGCCACGTGAAGTCATTTCTGCTGACTATGAAAAAGAGTACGGTATTGATACCTTGACCATGCACGCGGATGCCATCAAACCAGGTCAACGCGTTCTCATCGTAGATGACCTCTTGGCGACAGGTGGTACTGTCAAGGCAACCATTGAAATGATTGAAAGACTTGGTGGAGTTGTAGCCGGTTGTGCTTTCTTGATTGAACTTGATGAGCTTAAAGGCCGTGAAAAAATCGGTAACTACGATTACAAGGTACTTATGCATTATTAATGAAAAACAGTCCTTGGGGCTGTTTTCTCTTCATCTGCTATATAAACAAACTATAGCTAGTTAGAGAAAAACTATAATTGAAAACTATATCTTCTTGCAGTATAATAAAAGGACTAAGTGTTTGAGATTTGACTTCAAACACATTCAATTATTTCTAAAAGAGTACAGTTAGGAGAAGGTTATGCCGATTAGAATTGATAAAAAATTGCCAGCTGTTGAGATTTTACGGACAGAGAATATCTTTGTCATGGATGATCAACGTGCGGCCCACCAAGATATCCGTCCCTTGAAAATTTTGATTTTAAACCTAATGCCCAAAAAAGTGGTCACAGAGACCCAGTTGTTACGGCATTTAGCAAATACTCCTTTGCAATTGGACATAGACTTTCTCTATATGGAGAGCCACCGTTCCAAGACGACTCGTGCAGAGCATATGGAGACTTTTTATAAAACTTTTCCTGAAGTCAAGGACGAGTATTTTGATGGGATGATTATCACAGGGGCTCCGATTGAGCATTTACCATTTGAGGAAGTGGACTATTGGGAGGAATTCAGTCAGGTGCTTGAGTGGTCCAAGACCCATGTCTATTCGACCCTTCATATCTGCTGGGGTGCCCAAGCAGGTCTTTATGCTCGCTATGGAGTTGATAAACACCAGATGGAGCAGAAATTGTCAGGCATTTACCCGCAGGATACCTTGAAAGAGGGCCATCTTCTCTTTCGTGGTTTTGATGATAGCTATGTAGCTCCCCATTCTCGTTATACAGAAATCTATAAGGAAGAGATATTAGGAAAAACCAATCTGGAAATCCTCTCTGAGGGAGAACAAGTCGGCGTTTCTATTTTAGCCAGTCGGGATCTTCGTGAGATTTATAGTTTTGGTCATTTAGAATATGACCGTGATACTCTAGCAAAAGAGTATTTTCGTGATTGTGAGGCAGGACTTAATCCTCATATTCCAGAAAATTACTTCAAAAATGATGATGTGAATGAGACACCGTGTCTCTGTTGGTCTTCATCAGCTGCCCTCTTTTTCAGCAATTGGGTAAACTATGCAGTTTATCAAGAAACCCCTTTTGACTGGAGAAAGGTAGAGGATGATGCGGCTGCATTTGGATATCTATAAGAGGAATTATGACATATTTTGACGCTTTTAAATCAGGGAACTTGGTTTTGCCAAGTGCCCTGCTCTTGCATTTTAAGGAACTCTTTCCTTCCAGCGAAGATTTTCTCGTCTGGCAATTTTTCTATTTACAAAATACCACAGCCCTAGGAGATGTTTCACCTAGTCAGATTGCTGAAATCATTGGGAAAGAGGTTGCAGATGTCAACCAATCTATTTCAAATTTGACAGAAAATGGTTTGCTGCAATATCGGACCATTGAACTAAATGGGGAGATTGAGCTCATTTTTGATGCTAGTTTGGCTTTTGAACGCTTAGATAGCTTGTTGAACAGTCAGACTCCAGCTACAACAACCCCAAACCCGCAGAATCAGTTGAAGGATCTGGTTGAAACTTTTCAGCAGGAATTGGGACGCTTATTAACACCATTTGAAATCGAAGACCTTTCTAAGACTGTCAAAGAAGACGGAGTTAAGGCGGATTTGATCAAGGAAGCTCTCCGAGAAGCCGTTCTCAATGGCAAGCCAAACTGGAAATATATTCAGGCCATCCTTCGGAATTGGCGCCATGAGGGCATTCAATCTGTTGCCCAAGTAGAGGCCAAACGAGCAGAGCGAGAAGCCAACAATCCCAAACAAGTTCAGGCTTCGGCTGATTTCCTTGATGCCATGAATTTGTGGCAAGATTAGTCGCTTGAAAAATCTTGAAAATTAGAGTAAGGTTTGCAAGCTCCTTATAAATATGATAGAATAATAGTGAATAAAATGAAAAAAGAGGTATGTGAAATGTCACGTAAACCATTTATCGCTGGTAACTGGAAAATGAACAAAAATCCAGAAGAAGCAAAAGCATTCGTTGAAGCCGTTGCATCAAAACTCCCTTCATCAGACCTTGTTGAAGCAGGTATCGCAGTTCCTGCACTTGACTTGACAACTGTTCTTGCTGCTGCTAAAGGAACTAACCTTAAAGTTGCTGCTCAAAACTGCTACTTTGAAAATGCAGGTGCTTTCACTGGTGAAACAAGCCCACAAGTTTTGAAAGAAATCGGTACTGACTACGTTGTTATCGGTCACTCAGAACGTCGTGACTACTTCCATGAAACTGACGAAGATATCAACAAAAAAGCAAAAGCAATCTTTGCAAACGGTATGCTTCCAATCATCTGTTGTGGTGAGTCACTTGAAACTTACGAAGCTGGTAAAGCTGCTGAATTCGTAGGTGCTCAAGTATCTGCTGCATTGGCTGGATTGACAGCTGAACAAGTTGCTGCATCTGTTATCGCTTATGAGCCAATCTGGGCTATAGGTACAGGTAAATCAGCTTCACAAGACGACGCACAAAAAATGTGTAAAGTTGTTCGTGACGTTGTAGCTGCTGACTTCGGTCAAGAAGTTGCTGACAAAGTACGCGTTCAATACGGTGGTTCAGTTAAACCTGAAAACGTTGCTTCATACATGGCTTGCCCAGACGTTGACGGTGCCCTTGTTGGTGGTGCGTCACTTGAAGCTGAAAGCTTCTTGGCATTGCTTGACTTTGTAAAATAATCTAGGTTATTCCAGACAGTCTTCTAAGACTGTCTTTTTTTAAAGACTGTATATTTTTCTTAAATTATCAGTCAATTACAACTTTTTTAATATGGGTTAATTTTCTTGCTTTTGTCTACTAGGTGTAGTATACTGAGGTAGTAATCAATAAATATGGTTACAAAAATAATATTATGAGGTGAAAAAAATGGTTGAATTGAAAAAAGATGCATTAAAAGACGTTACAACATTATCTAAAACAGCGCCAGTAGCATTGGCAAAAACAAAAGAAGTATTGAACAAAGCAGTAGCAGACTTGTATGTGGCTCACATTGCCCTTCACCAAGTTCACTGGTATATGCGTGGTCGTGGTTTCCTCGTATGGCATCCAAAAATGGATGAATACATGGACAGCCTTGATGGTTATCTTGACGAAATCAGCGAACGTTTAATTACCCTTGGTGGCAAACCTTACTCAACTTTGACAGAATTCCTTCAACACAGTGAAATCGAAGAAGAAGAAGGAGAATTCCGTAACGTTGAAGAAAGCTTGGAACGTGTTCTAGCTATTTATCGCTACCTCATCAGTCTTTTCCAAAAGGCTTTGGATGTGACTGACGAAGAAGGCGATGATGTTACAAACGATATCTTTGTTGGGGCTAAGGCTGAACTTGAGAAAACAGTTTGGATGCTTACAGCAGAACTTGGACAAGCTCCTGGTCTGTAAGATATAGTTGCTACCCCTTTTATCATGAGGTGCTTGATAAGTACCTATGAACAATCATCTTTTAAAAGTCATGTAACTGTAAAAAGGTGCATGACTTTTTTGTTTGCTAGCCCTTAGGAATCATTGTCAAATCTAGGATTTTACGGTATAATAGTTGCTGTTCAGTAACATATGAATTTTAAAGAATAATTGTTAGTTTAAGGAGGACTTATGAACAACTTACCAAATTGCCCGAAATGTAATTCAGAATATGTCTACGAAGACGGAAGTCTCTTGGTCTGCCCAGAGTGTGCCTATGAATGGAACCCTGCAGAAGTTGCAGAAGTAGAAGAAGGTGTTGTTGCTATTGATGCCAATGGAAATAAATTGGCTGACGGCGATACTGTAACTCTTATCAAGGATTTGAAAGTAAAAGGTGCGCCAAAGGATTTGAAACAAGGAACTCGCGTTAAAAATATCCGTATCGTAGAAGGTGACCACAACATCGACTGTAAGATTGATGGTTTTGGAGCTATGAAACTCAAGTCAGAATTTGTTAAGAAAATCTAGCCATGAAACTGAATTATAAATTTATCTTTTATAGTCGTGTCCTCTTGTTCTTAGCGGCATTTACAGGAGTTTATTTGGAGATTACCAAGCACGGTGGCTTTGGTATGCTCCTTTACTACACAGTGTTGTCCAATCTTTTGGTAACGATTTTCACGGGCTATCTGCTCCGTGTGATGAGCCGTTCAGGTGAAAATTGGCAAAGTCCGACCTTGCTTCGTCTCAAGGGTGGCGTTACCATGAGTATCATGATTACCTGTGTGATTTACCATTTTATGCTTGCTCCGATTGCGACAGACTTTTACCGTGTGGAAAATTTCCTTTGCCACTATATCGTTCCACTCTGGTTTTTAGCTGACACCCTCTTCTTTGATAAACGGGGTCAATACAAGATCTGGGATCCAGTCTTGTGGACCATCTTGCCCTTGGTTTATATGATTTTTGCTTTGTTTAACGGCCTGGTCTTAAAACTCAATATTCCGAATTCCAAAGACAATCCCTTCCCTTATTTCTTTTTGAATGTGAACAAGGGTTGGGACGTGGTTATCAAATGGTGTTTGATCATTTTTGCGGCGTATATGGTTGCAGGCTTCATCTTCTATCTGATCAAGCAAATCAAGCGAAAATAGTCTTCCTATTAGGAAAGTTAGGACGGAGTCTCTAGTTCAATCGGGCTCCTTCTTTTCTTGCCATCTTCCTTTTAAAAGGATCAACAGTGAGAAATATACAGAAAGAAAATTCATGAAACAATATTTAGAACGGGCTAGCATTCTAGCCCTCTCCCTCGTTTTGATTACTTCCTTTTCCATCTCAAGTGCTCTACCAGCTATGTTTGACTACTATCAGGGCTATCCCAAAGAACAAATCGAGCTTCTCGTTAGCCTCCCTTCTTTTGGGATTATGATTATGCTAGTCTTAAATGGGGTTTTGGAACGTTTGTTGCCTGAACGTCTTCAGATTAGTCTAGGACTTCTCATCCTTTCTATCGGTGGAACTGCCCCTTTCTGGTATCAGGAGTACAACTTTGTCTTTGCGATGCGGATTTTATTTGGCTTGGGTGTTGGAATGATTAATGCCAAGGCCATTTCCATCATTAGCGAACGCTATCATGGAAAGACACGGATCCAGATGTTGGGTCTTCGCGGATCAGCAGAAGTTGTCGGGGCATCGATTTTGACTCTAGTGGTCGGTCAACTCTTATCCTTGGGATGGACAGTGACCTTCTTGGCCTACAGTGCAGGATTTTTAGTATTGATCCTTTATCTGCTCTTTGTCCCTTATGGGAAAGAAAAGAAAGAAACAAAGAAAAAAGAGGCCGAAACAACTCGTTTGACAGGACAGATGAAAGGCTTGATTTTTCTATTGGCTGTCGAAGCAGCAGTTGTTGTCTGCACCAACACAGCTATCACCATTCGTATTCCTAGTCTGATGGTGGAAAGAAGTCTAGGGGATGCCCAGTTATCGAGCTTGGTTTTAAGTATCATGCAGTTGATTGGTATCTTGGCAGGTGTGAGTTTTTCTTTCTTTATCTCTCTGTTTAAAGAAAGGTTGCTCCTTTGGTCAGGTATCACCTTTGGATTGGGGCAAATTGTGATTGCCTTGTCTCCGTCATTGGGTGTGATGGTAGTTGGAAGTGTTGTGGCAGGTTTTTCCTACAGTGTGGCCTTGACCACTGTCTTTCAGCTTCTTTCTGAAAGAATCCCAGCCAAGCTCCTTAATCAGGCAACATCTTTTGCAGTGCTAGGATGTAGCTTTGGAGCCTTCACGACACCTTTCATTCTTGGAGCGATTGGTTTGGTGACTCAAAACGGTATGTTGGTCTTCACCATTCTAGGCTGCTGGTTGATTGTCACTTCTATCTTTGTTATGTACGCACTTCAAAAGAGAGCTTAGGATTAATTTCCTAAGTTTTTCTTTCTGGAAATTTTGTACCCAGACAATTATTGGTTTTTAAACTTGTTTACACTTTTATTTCCTGATAAAATAGAAGTTATGACAAGATATAAAGCAATCATTTCCTATGATGGTTATGCCTTTGCTGGTTTTCAGCGCCAGCCTCATGCGCGGAGCGTTCAAGAGGAAATTGAGAAAACCTTAACAAGACTCAATAAGGGGCAAGCCATCGCTGTACACGGTGCTGGTAGGACGGATAGTGGGGTCCATGCTCTGGGACAGGTTATTCATTTTGATCTGCCCTATCAGATGGATGTGGAAAAACTCCGTTTTGCTCTGGATACCCAGTCACCAGAAGATATCGATGTGATTTCAATTGAGCTTGTGGCGGATGATTTTCATTGTCGTTATGCAAAACATAGCAAGACCTATGAGTTTATAGTAGATAGGGGGCGTCCTAAAAATCCCATGCGCCGTCACTATGCTACTCACTTTCCCTATCCCCTCGATGTGGAGCGGATGCAGATGGCAATCAAAAAGCTAGAGGGAACTCATGATTTCACCGGTTTTACAGCATCTGGAACCAGTGTAGAGGACAAGGTTCGGACTATTACAGAAGCCAGTCTTAGGATTGATGAGACAGGGCAGTTTTTGACCTTTACCTTTTCAGGAAATGGTTTCTTGTATAAGCAGATTCGCAATATGGTGGGGACGTTGCTCAAAATCGGAAATAATCGGATGCCAGTTGAGCAGATTGAATTGATTTTGGAGAAGAAGGACAGGCAACTTGCAGGTCCCACTGCGGCACCAAATGGCTTGTATTTGAAGGAGATTCGATATGAAGAATAATCGCATTTTAGCCCTTTCTGGGAATGATATTTTTAGTGGTGGTGGTTTGTCAGCTGATTTGGCTACCTATACCTTGAACGGCTTGCATGGCTTTGTAGCTGTCACTTGTTTGACGGCCTTGACCGAAAAGGGCTTTGAAGTCTTCCCTACGGATGATACTATTTTCCAACATGAGTTGAATAGCTTACGTGATGTCGAGTTTGCAGGAATTAAGATTGGCCTTCTTCCTACTGTCAGTGTGGCTGAGAAGGCCTTGGACTTTATCAAGCAACGTCCAGGAGTGCCTGTGGTATTGGACCCCGTTTTGGTCTGCAAGGAAACGCACGATGTAGCTGTTAGTGAACTCTGTCAAGAGTTGATTCGCTTTTTCCCTCATGTCAGTGTGATTACGCCAAATCTTCCTGAAGCAGAATTATTGGCTGATCAGGAAATTAAAACATTAGAAGACATGAAGGCTGCAGCTCAGAAATTGCATGATTTAGGAGCGCCAGCAGTTATTATCAAGGGAGGCAATCGCCTCAGTCAGGACAAGGCAGTGGATGTCTTTTATGATGGACAAACTTTCACTGTTCTAGAAAACCCAGTCATTCAAAGCCAAAATGCTGGTGCAGGTTGTACCTTTGCCTCAAGCATCGCCAGTCACTTGGTTAAAGGGGATGAACTTTTACCAGCAGTAGAGAGCTCAAAAGCTTTCGTTTACCGTGCTATTGCACAAGCAGATCAATATGGAGTAAGACAATATGAAGCAAACCAAAACAACTAAAATCGCCCTTGTATCTCTTTTAACCGCCCTTTCAGTAGTCCTAGGTTATTACTTGAAAATTGGAACGCCAACAGGAATATTGACTCTCTTGGACGCAGGTATTTTCTTTACTGCTTTTTACTTTGGCAGTAAAGAAGGAGCTGTCGTTGGAGGACTAGCAGGATTCCTAATTGACCTTCTATCAGGCTATCCACAGTGGATGTTTTTTAGCTTGATAAATCATGGCTTGCAAGGATTTTTTGCAGGTTTTAAAGGGAAGTGGCAATGGCTAGGCCTTGTCTTGGCTACTATCGTCATGGTAAGTGGCTACGCCCTAGGTTCTACCCTGATGAATGGCTGGTCAGCAGCCTTACCAGAAATCCTTCCAAACTTCCTGCAAAATACCTTGGGAATGGTTGTGGGGTTTGTAGTCTTTCAGAGCGTCAAGAAGATAAAATAAAAAAGTCAGCTTCAATAGCTGACTTTTTGCTTGTCTATATTTAATCAAAATAAAGCAAATCTTTGCTGGTGCTTGTAAAGAGGTCAAAGCCATCTTTGGTAACAACACCGCAGTCTTCGATACGAACACCGACTTTACCAGGGATATAGATACCAGGTTCAACAGAGAAACACATGCCTTCTTCGATGACCATGTCGTTTCCTTCCATGATAGAAGGGAATTCGTGGACATCCATACCGATACCGTGACCGAGACGGTGGTTGAAGTACTCACCATAACCGGCTTTTTCGATGACTTCACGAGCGGCGCGGTCTACTTCATGAGCAGTCACACCAGGTTTGATAAAGTCAAGGGCAGCTTGTTGGGCTTCAAGGGTCAAGTTGTAAATATCTTTTTTGAATTGGTCTGGTTTGCCGACAGCGACTGTACGAGTCATATCTGATGCATAGCCATTGACCATAACACCCAGGTCAAAGAGGAGAAGGGCGTCTTTTTCGACCTTGTTTGCACCAGGAATTCCGTGTGGATTTGCAGCGTTATCGCCAGTCAAGACCATGGTATCAAAACTCATTTCATAGCCTTCACGCTTCATGGCAAAGTCGATTTGTGCAATGATATCTGTCTCAGTCTTATCAAGAGAAATATTATCAAAACCAACTTTGACCGCCTTGTCGGCATAGAGACCTGCAACCATCATTTTTTGGACTTCGTCAGCTGATTTGATGAGGCGCATGAGTTGGATGCGAGGAGTGAGGTTTTCAAACTCAGCAGTCTCAAAGACTGTTTTCAAACCATGATACTTGGTTAAGATGAGGTTGTCAAACTCAACAGCAACACGTTTGAAGTCGTGCTGCGGCAAAGCGTTTTTGATTTTATGCCATGGATTTTCAGAATCCACATAGCCCACAACTGGGAAAGAGACAGTGCTGCTTGCACGCTCAACCTCAAGGGCTGGGACAAAGAGGAGAGGTTCCTGATCTGCTAGAACAAAGAGGAACATTTGGCGTTCATGGGGATCACTGTAAAAGCCAGTGAGGTAATTAATAGTGACGGGGTCAGATACGACAGCGACGTCTAGTTTTTCTGATTCAAGATATGTTACGATTTGTTGTAATTTAGACATATGCTACCTTCTTTCTACCCCTCTATTTTGGCAAAAAAAGAGAGAAAATGCAAGGGAGAAGGGTAAAAGAACAGACAAAAAGAACTCCGGTAAGATAGCAGAGTTCTTTGATATAGTTTTCTTAATTTAAGAAAAGTCTGCCTTGCTTTTGACGTCGCTGTATTCTTCAGAGATTTCTTGACTGAGGATGTCCTCATAGGCAGGGAGTTGGATATCCTGACCGTATTTCTTCTTAAGGGCAGTAGTGACAAGGCGATAAGCCAGATTGGCATTACGAGAGAGGATAGGTCCGTGGAAGTAGGAACCAAAGACGTTCTTATAATGAACCCCTTCGCCGACCTTTTCTTCGTTGTTTCCATTTCCATAGACAACCTGTCCCAGTGGTTTTTGGTCATCTGAGAGGAAGGTGCGACCTTGGTGATTTTCAAATCCATAGTAGGTTTCATCGAAGTCTTCATTGTGAATCTTGATGTCA
Organism: Streptococcus oralis; assembly: GCF_001588645.1. Lineage (GTDB taxonomy): Bacteria > Bacillota > Bacilli > Lactobacillales > Streptococcaceae > Streptococcus > Streptococcus oralis_AB. The sequence goes on from NZ_LAYF01000014.1 coordinate 50,727, forward strand.
CCGATAAAGCGATTATTGGTCTGGTTGAGGGTGTAGTGGCCCATGACACCGAGTCCTTCGATGCGTTTGCCTGAAGCTTCAATATAATATTGCCCCAATAGTTGGAAACCACCGCAGATAGCGAGAACCACACCGTCATTTTGGATGTAGTTGTCAATGCTCTCTTTTTTGGCAGGTAGGTCGCTTGCGATGATGCTTTGTTCAAAGTCTTGACCACCACCGAAAAAGGTGATATCGTAGTGGTTTTCATCAAAGTCATCATGGAGAGAAACGATGTCAACCGTCACATGAGCCCCCAATTTTTCAGCCACATACTTGAGCATAAGGATGTTTCCATTGTCCCCGTAGGTATTCATGAGGTTTCCATAGAGGTGGGCGATGTTGAGCTGATAAGGGTAGTTGCCAGCTTTTGAGGAAAGTGAAGTATAAACCATCAGTTCATCTCCTTTCTGACAATCTGACGACTAGCCAGCAGTTCGCGGAATTCTAGCATAGCAGTATAGGTAGCCAGAATATAGGCATGTTTGCAGTCTTGGTTCTCGATGGTTTTGAGAACTTGCTCCAGATTGCTTGTCTCAGTGATTTTATCAGCTGGATAGCCCGTCACTCGTAGACGGCGTGCAATTTCAGAATGACGAACACCGCCAGCGTTGATTTCAGGAATGTCCATGTCAGTGATTTGTTCAAAGTCCGCATCCCAGATCCAGCTAGTATCTATTCCATCTGCATAGTTGGCGTTGAGAAGGACAGATAGGCTAAATGGATAAGGCGCTAGTTTGATCATCTCGATAGCTTGAGTTGCACCGACTGGATTTTTAATCAAGACGAGGGTACATTCTTTATCACCAATATGGAAGGTTTCCTGACGACCAAAGACAGCACGACTCTTATCAAATCCTTGCTTGATCCGTTGCGAATCTGCGCCAAGGAAACGGGCGATGGCAACTGCAGCTAGCGCATTGTAGATGTTGTAAAGTCCACCGATTTGGATGCCGTATTCTTGTCCATCAATGACAAAGCGAGAGCGATTGTTGGTCAACTCAACCAGTTCTGTCAAACGATAGTCTAGATCAGGTCGTTTGCAGCCACAATTTTCGCAGATATAGGCACCCAAGTTGGCATAGGTATTGTGCTCATATTTGAGGATGCCTTGACAGTCAGGGCAGAGAATACCTTCGGTATTGTAGTGAGCCAGTTGGGCTGGCCCTTTTTCCAAGTCAAAACCAAAATACTCTACAGGATTTGGAATAGCTGGCTTGTAAAAAAGCGGACTGTCACCATTGAGGAGAACAGTAGCCGTAGGCACCTTACGGATGGCATCTAAGATCATGTTATAAGTTGTGTAAATTTCACCGTAGCGGTCCATCTGGTCACGGAAGATATTAGTGATGACAAAAAGACTAGGATGGATGTAGTCACAGATACGAGATAGACTGGCCTCGTCAATTTCTAGGACTGCAATTTTTTTTCCAGTTTTTGAAGATTTTGCAGTCAAGAAGGTTGTTGTAATCCCCGTAATCATGTTGGCACCACTAGGATTGGTCAGAACCTGACCATAGACCTCTTTTAAAATACCGACAGTGAGGGCAGTTGTCAGGGTTTTCCCGTTGGTTCCAGTGACCACGACAATCTCGTAGTTCTTAGCTAGATGTTGTAAAATATCTTTATCAAATTGAAGGGCGAGTTTTCCTGGGAGCGTACTTCCGCGGCCAAGACGGCTTAAAACGAAGTGGGAAGAACGCCCAGCTAGGAGGCCCAAAGTAGTTTTTAATTTCATGTTTCTATTATATCATAAAAGAGGGAAAAGACAGTTTTGAGATTTCGCAGAAACAAAAACAGCCCAAAGAGGGCTGTTAGCTAACAAATCAGTCTCAACTTAAATTGCAAATAAGTCATTCAAGTTCTCAGCCAAGGTTGGGTGAGTGAAGATTTGTTTTGTGAAGTAAGTGTAAGGAATCTTGTTGTCCATAGCAACAGTGATGATGTTGATGATTTCTTGAGAACCTTCTGAGAAGATACTTGCTCCAAGAATTTCTTTTGTTTCAGTATTGACAACTGCTTTGAAGGCACCGCGAAGATCTCCATTTACGTGACCACGAGGCATGGCAGCGACAGGGATTTCCTTCACTGCGTATGGAAGTTTCAAATCAGCTGCTTGGCTTTCAGTCAAACCAACTTGTGAAAGTGCAGGTGTGATGAACATAGTGTTTGGTACATTGAGACGGTCTTCAAGTGTGTAGCTGCCATCTCCAACAAGGTAGCTGTAGACAACACGGAAGTCATCAAGTGAGATGTAGGTGAATTGAGGTCCACCGTTGACGTCTCCAACTGCAAAGACACCAGGAACGTTTGTTTGACAATGCTTGTCTACTTTGATAGCACCACGCTCAGTTAATTCAATATCGGTATTCTCAAGTTGAAGTGGTTCTACGTTTGGTTTACGTCCAGTTGCGTAGAGAAGAGCATCGAAACGGTAAGTCTCATTTTCAGTTACGACGAGAACTTGGTCACCGTCGTTTTTAATTTCAGTAGTACGGATATTTTGAAGCAATTCAATACCGTCTTCTTCCATGTATTGTTTAGCAAGAGCTGCGATGGAAGGTTCTGCACGAGGTAGGAAAGTATCCAAGGCATCTAGGACTGTAACTTTGCTTCCAAGTTTGTTGTAAAGACCTGCAAATTCAAGACCGATATTTCCGCCACCAAGGACACCAAGTTTTTCAGGCAATTTATTCAAGTTTTGAATACCAGTCGAGTCAAAGACATTCTTACTTGTAGCAAGTCCAGGGATTGGCAAGACGTTTGAAACGGCACCGGTATTGATAACGATAGTTTCAGCAGTCAGTTCTTGTTTTTCATCACCAGCTTGGATTTCGATGACTTTGTTTGAAAGGAAGTGAGCTTCCGCATCAAAGATATCCACACCTGTACCAGCAACAGTAGCATAGTTTTTACCATTGAGGCGACTAGTGATAGTATTTTTGGTAGCAATGACTTCTTCAAAAGACAAATCTTTCTCAGCAGCAACTAGCAAGGTTTTAGTTGGGATACAACCGATGTTGATACAAGTTCCACCATACATAGCTTTGCTACGTTCAACGAGGGCAACTTTTTTGCCAGCTGAAGCCAATTTACCAGCTAGTGTTTTCCCAGCTTTACCAAATCCAATAACGATTAAATCATATGTTAACATTTATAGTCCTCCTATTCGATTTTCATTCTAGCATAAGAAAACACTTTTTGCACAAATCTGCTACGGGAAATGAAGTGAGTTTGAAATGCTCCCTTCAAATCCTTTGAAAAACCAGTTTCGGGCTACTTTACTGCTAGAAAATCGTTTACATGATTTTCCCAAAGGATTCTACTATCTTTTGCTTCTCTCTTGTGTTATACTAGATAGGTTGCAAAGAAACTAGTACTTTTCTTTTGTGGAAAAGAAGCAACACAGTATCTCATTTTTGTTGAAGATACGTCATGAAAAGAAAAGTATAAACTACGCGCTATAGGGTGGCTTCGCACCACCTTTAGAAAGAAGAATAACGTGAAATTTAATGAATTTAACTTGTCTGCTGAATTGCTAGCAGAGATTGAAAAAGCTGGATTTGTAGAAGCCAGTCCCATCCAAGAACAGACCATTCCCTTGGCTCTCGAAGGAAAAGACGTTATCGGTCAAGCTCAGACTGGTACAGGGAAAACCGCGGCCTTTGGGTTGCCAACCCTTGAAAAAATCCGTACAGAAGAAGCGACCATCCAAGCCTTGGTTATCGCTCCAACTCGTGAACTCGCTGTCCAAAGCCAAGAAGAACTCTTCCGCTTTGGCCGTAGCAAAGGAGTGAAAGTTCGCTCAGTTTACGGTGGTTCCAGCATTGAAAAACAAATCAAGGCCCTTAAATCTGGTGCTCACATCGTGGTAGGAACACCAGGCCGTCTCTTGGACTTGATTAAACGCAAGGCCTTGAAATTACAAGATATTGAAACGCTTATCCTTGACGAAGCGGATGAAATGCTCAACATGGGCTTCCTTGAAGACATTGAAGCCATCATTTCCCGTGTCCCTGAAAATCGTCAAACCTTGCTCTTTTCAGCAACCATGCCAGATGCTATCAAACGTATCGGTGTTCAGTTTATGAAGGACCCTGAGCATGTCAAGATTGCTGCCAAGGAATTGACAACAGAGCTGGTTGATCAGTACTATATCCGTGTCAAGGAACAAGAGAAATTTGATACCATGACGCGTCTCATGGACGTGGAACAACCAGAACTTGCTATTGTATTTGGTCGTACTAAACGCCGTGTAGATGAATTGACTCGTGGTCTTAAGATCCGTGGCTTCCGTGCAGAAGGAATTCATGGTGACTTAGACCAAAACAAACGTCTTCGCGTCCTTCGTGATTTTAAAAATGGGAATCTTGATGTTCTAGTTGCGACTGACGTGGCAGCACGTGGTTTGGATATCTCAGGTGTGACCCATGTCTACAACTACGATATTCCACAAGACCCTGAAAGTTACGTTCACCGTATCGGTCGTACAGGTCGTGCTGGTAAGTCAGGTCAATCTATTACTTTCGTAGCACCAAATGAAATGGGTTACCTTCAAATCATCGAAAACTTGACTAAGAAACGCATGAAAGGCTTGAAACCAGCAACAGCAGAAGAAGCCTTCCAAGCTAAGAAACAAGTAGCGCTCAAGAAAATCGAACGAGACTTCGCAGACGAAGCAATTCGTGGGAACTTTGAGAAATTTGCTAAAGATGCTCGTAAGTTAGCTGCTGAATTTAGTCCAGAAGAATTGGCTATGTATATCTTGAGCCTGACAGTCCAAGATCCAGACAGCCTTCCTGAAGTGGAGATTGCGCGTGAAAAACCACTGCCATTTAAACCATCAAGTAATGGCTTTGGTGGCAAAGGTAAGGGAGGTCGAGGAGGCCGTCGTGGAGACGACCGTCGAGATCGTGATCGCCGTGGCAATGGTCGCCGTGATGACTTCAAGAAAGGCAGTCGTGGAAACGACCGTTTTGATAAAGACAGACGTTACCGTAACAAAGACAATAAAAAACCTCGCAACACTTCAAGCGAAAAGAAGACCGGCTTTGTTATTCGTAACAAAGGAGACAAATAGAAAAAAGCGATTCACACTGTGAATCGCTTTTATATATAAGGAGACCGATAGTAAAAGAAGATGGTGATAGTAAAGGATAGGTGAAACGGAAAGGGATTTATCATGTCATCTTCTTATAATGTTATAATATCAAAAATAAAATAGGATGTCAATAAAAAAATCGCTTTTTTTCTAAAATATTTTTGCTGTTCAAAATTGCAATTAAATAAGCAATTTTCAGATAATTATTGAAATAAAGACTTTTCTATGTTATAATGGAAGCGATTATATGCGAGGTAAAAAATGGCACATTTATTAGAAAAAACAAGAAAAATCACGTCTATTCTAAAGCGCTCTGAGGAGCAACTCCAAGATGAACTTCCTTACAATGCGATCACACGCCAGTTAGCTGATATTATTGATTGTAACGCTTGTATTGTGAATAACAAGGGACGTCTCTTAGGCTACTTTATGCGTTATAAGACCAATAATGACCGTGTAGAACAATTCTTCCAAACCAAAACCTTCCCTGAGGTCTATGTACAAGGCGCAAACATGATTTATGATACGGAAGCCAATCTTCCTGTTGAACATGATTTGACTATTTTCCCTGTAGAGAGCCGTGCGGACTTTCCAGATGGTTTGACGACCATAGCTCCGATTCATGTATCAGGGATTCGCCTAGGTTCGTTGATCATTTGGCGCAATGACAAGAAATTTGAAGATGAAGATTTGATTCTTGTCGAGATTGCGAGCACGGTTGTGGGAATTCAACTATTGAACTTTCAACGTGAAGAAGATGAGAAAAATATTCGCCGTCGTACGGCTGTTACCATGGCGGTCAACACCCTTTCCTATTCAGAACTGCGTGCCGTATCAGCTATTTTAGCTGAATTGGATGGAAATGAAGGGCAGCTGACTGCGTCTGTCATTGCAGACCGTATTGGCATTACACGCTCAGTGATTGTCAATGCGCTTCGTAAATTGGAGTCTGCGGGAATTATTGAGAGTCGCTCATTAGGAATGAAGGGGACTTATCTCAAAGTTCTAATTGGTGATATTTTTGAGGAAGTGAAAAAGAGGGACTACTAATGGCAAAAGCTTTAATCTCGATTGACTATACAGAGGATTTCGTAGCAGACCATGGAAAGCTAACTGCTGGCGCACCCGCTCAAGCAATATCAAAAGCCATTGATCAGGCAACCAGATTAGCTTTTGATCGTGGAGACTATGTCTTTTTCACCATTGATGCTCATGAGGAGAAGGATACATTCCACCCAGAAAGCAAGCTCTTTCCACCACACAACATCATCGGAACTAGTGGGCGTAACCTTTATGGCCCCCTAGCTGACTTTTATGCTGAGCATGAGGCGGATAGTCGCGTCTTTTGGATGGACAAGCGTCACTATTCAGCATTTTCAGGAACGGACTTAGATATCCGTTTGCGGGAACGTCGGGTTGATACTGTTATCTTAACAGGTGTTTTGACGGATATTTGTGTTCTTCATACGGCTATTGATGCCTATAATTTAGGTTATCAAATCGAGATTGTCAAGCCTGCAGTTGCCTCTATTTGGCCAGAAAATCATCAGTTTGCTCTTGGGCATTTTAAGAACACATTGGGAGCAAAATTACTGGATGAAAACCTTGCTGAAATTGAACAATAAGACTGTTGGAAAAATGAAAAAAATCTGAAAAAAGTGTTGACAAAGATTTTGAAAGTTGATATACTAGTAAAGTAATCGACGCGGGGATGGCGGAATTGGCAGACGCGCAGGACTAAGGATCCTGTGACCGCTTTAGGTCGTGAGGGTTCAAGTCCCTCTCTCCGCATAGGGTAAGAGTTAGCTTTAGCTAGCTCTTTTTGTTTTTACAAAGAAGACTAGAGGCCACGTTTCGTATATCGAAAAATATTGGCATCAAGAGCAGTCATTGTAACAGAACATTTAAACTGAGTTTTCCATTTCATCCTATTAAGAATTTCTTCAAACACAAGTCAGAAAATGAAGGACTTAGGAGATGGAAAAATACTAATCAGAAAGATGTGACTATCATTTTTAAAATGAAGTAGATTTTTGATTGGTACTATACATCCTTATATAAGAAGGAAAGTTAGCAGTTGCTAGCTTTCTTCATTTTTTCAAAAAATAAATCAAATATTTTTTCGATTTCATAAACATTTCATATTTGGATTTTATAATAGTCTTACAAATATGGAGGTGACAAATGAATCCAATCCAAAGAGCTTGGGCTTATGTCAGCAGAAAACGACTGAGAAGTTTTATTTTATTTCTGATTTTATTTGTTCTTTTAGCAGGAATTTCAGCCTGTTTGACGCTGATGAAGTCCAACAAAACAGTAGAAAGCAATCTTTACAAATCTCTTAATACCTCTTTTTCTATTAAGAAGATAGAGAATGGTCAGACCTTCAAGTTATCGGACCTAGCATCAGTTAGCAAGATTAAGGGACTGGAAAATGTCTCTCCTGAACTCGAGACGGTCGCAAAACTAAAAGACAAGGAAGCAGTGAGTGGTGAGCAGAGCGTCGAACGTGATGACTTGTCAGCTGCGGACAAGAATTTGGTTAGCTTAACGGCTCTTGAGGATTCATCCAAGGATGTTACCTTCACCAGCTCAGCTTTCAATCTAAAAGAAGGCCGACACCTTCAAAAAGGGGATTCCAAGAAAATCCTGATCCACGAAGAGTTGGCTAAGAAGAACGGTCTTTCGCTTCATGACAAGATTCGCTTGGATGCTGGACAGTCAGAATCTGGAAAAGGTCAAACAGTTGAATTTGAAATTGTCGGCATCTTTTCTGGTAAAAAACAAGAGAAATTTACAGGCTTGTCTTCTGACTTCAGTGAAAACCAAGTCTTTACAGACTATGAAAGTAGCCAAACCCTTTTGGGAAATAGTGAACCTCAAGTTAGTGCAGCGCGCTTCTATGTAGAAAATCCTAAGGAAATGGACGGACTCATGAAGCAGGTGGAAAACTTGGTCTTGGAAAATCAAGGCTATCAAGTCGAAAAGGAAAACAAGGCATTTGAACAGATCAAAGACTCAGTTGCAACCTTCCAAACCTTCCTAACTATCTTTCTTTATGGAATGTTGATAGCTGGAGCTGGAGCCTTAATCTTGGTCTTGTCTCTCTGGTTGAGAGAAAGGGTCTACGAAGTAGGGATTTTACTGGCACTTGGAAAAGGAAAGAGCTCAATCTTCCTACAGTTCTGTTTAGAGGTGGTGTTGGTATCTCTTGGAGCTTTGCTTCCATCCTTTATTGCTGGGAAAGCCATTACATCCTATCTGCTACAAACTGTACTAGTAAGTGGAGATCAGGCAAGCTTACAAGACACACTAGCTAAAGCAAGCAGTCTATCAACCAGTCTCCTATCCTTTGCAGAATCCTATGTCTTTCTGCTCTTGATTGGTTGCTTGTCCGTAGCTCTTTGTTTCCTATTCTTATTTAGAAAATCACCTAAGGAAATTTTATCATCTATTAGTTAAGAAGGAGAAATCATGACTTTATTACAATTGCAAGATGTTACCTACCGTTATAAGAACACTGCTGAGGCAGTTTTATATCAGATCAAGTATAATTTTGAACCCGGAAAGTTTTATAGTATCATTGGTGAGTCAGGAGCAGGAAAATCCACTCTCTTGTCCCTGCTTGCTGGTCTAGATAGTCCTGTTGAAGGTTCTATCCTTTTCCAAGGAGAGGACATTCGGAATAAGGGATATTCTTACCATCGCATGCACCATATTTCTCTAGTCTTTCAAAATTATAACTTGATAGATTATCTTTCTCCACTGGAAAATATCCGCTTGGTCAACAAAAAAGCCAGCAAGGATACTCTTCTTGAACTTGGTTTGGATGAAAGTCAGATCAAGCGGAACGTTCTCCAGTTATCAGGTGGTCAACAGCAACGTGTTGCTATTGCTCGCAGTTTGGTATCAGAAGCTCCAGTTATTCTAGCTGATGAGCCAACAGGAAATCTGGACCCTAAAACTGCTGGAGATATTATCGAACTCCTCAAGTCACTTGCTGAGAAAACAGGTAAATGTGTGATCGTCGTTACGCACAGTAAAGAAGTGGCGCAAGCGTCAGATATTACACTTGAATTGAAGAATAAGAAACTGACTGAAACTCGCAATACTACAAAATAAGATGAGCTTGTTTTGATAGAATTATGAAATCAAATCTAGAAAGGGAACCTATGTTACACAACGCATTTGCCTATGTTACAAGGAAGTTTTTCAAATCGATTGTTATCTTCCTGATTATTCTCCTCATGGCGAGCTTGAGTTTGGTCGGCTTGTCGATCAAGGGAGCTACTGCCAAGGCTTCTCAGGAGACCTTTAAAAATATCACCAATAGCTTCTCCGTGCAAATCAATCGTCGCGTCAATCAAGGAACGCCTCGTGGTTCTGGGAATATAAAGGGTGAGGATATCAAAAAAATCACCGAAAATAAGGCCATCGAGTCTTATGTTAAACGCATCAACGCTATCGGAGATTTGACTGGATATGACCTGATTGAAACGCCAGAAACCAAGAAAAATCTCACTGCAGACCGTGCCAAACGGTTTGGAAGCAGCTTGATGATTACAGGTGTCAATGACTCCTCTAAAGAAGACAAGTTTGTCTCTGGCTCATATAAACTGGTTGAAGGTGAGCACCTAACCAACGACGACAAAGACAAGATCCTCATGCACAAGGACTTGGCAGCTAAACACGGTTGGAAAGTCGGAGATAAGGTCAAACTAGACTCCAATATCTACGATGCAGACAATGAAAAAGGTGCCAAGGAAACAGTTGAAGTGACTATCAAGGGACTCTTTGATGGTCACAATAAGTCAGCAGTAACCTACTCACAAGAACTCTATGAAAATACAGCTATCACAGACATTCACACTGCTGCAAAACTTTATGGATACACAGAAGACACAGCTATTTATGGGGACGCAACCTTCTTTGTAACAGCGGACAAGAACTTGGATGATGTTATGAAAGAGTTGAATGGTATCAGTGGCATCAACTGGAAGAGCTACACACTTGTAAAGAGCTCCTCTAACTACCCAGCTCTTGAGCAATCCATCTCTGGGATGTACAAGATGGCCAACCTCCTCTTCTGGGGTAGCTTGAGCTTCTCAGTCCTTCTCCTTGCACTCTTGCTCAGCCTTTGGATCAACGCCCGTCGCAAGGAAGTGGGAATCCTCCTCTCTATCGGTCTCAAGCAGGCAAGTATCTTGGGGCAATTCATCACCGAATCTGTCTTGATTGCCATCCCTGCTCTCGTTTCGGCTTACTTCCTAGCCAACTACACAGCCCGTGCCATCGGAAATACTGTTCTTGCCAATGTCACTTCAGGTGTTGCCAAGCAAGCTAGCAAGGCTGCTCAAGCCTCTAACCTTGGTGGTGGTGCAGAAGTAGACGGCTTTAGCAAGACCTTGTCGAGCTTAGACATTTCCATTCAGACATCAGACTTTATCATCGTCTTTGTCCTTGCCTTGGTTCTAGTGGTTCTCGTTATGGCGCTTGCTTCAAGCAATCTCCTCAGAAAACAACCAAAAGAGCTCTTGCTCGATAGCGAATAAAAAACTTGCTACCTATTCTCCCCTAAATGGGGTATAATATAGGTAGCATTTTTATCTATTTCATCTTGATAAGGACTCTTCCTATCAGGATGAAACAGAGAAGATTTACAAGAAATTTAAAGGAATGTGAAACGTTTTTCTATGAAAATTTTAATTGTAGAAGATGAAGAGATGATCCGTGAGGGGATCAGTGACTATTTGACGGATTGTGGTTATGAAACCATTGAAGCAGCAGATGGACAAGAAGCTCTGGAAAAATTTTCCAGCTATGAGGTGGCCCTGGTTTTACTGGATATCCAGATGCCCAAGCTCAATGGTCTAGAAGTCCTAGCGGAGATTCGTAAGACCAGTCAGGTTCCTGTCTTGATGCTGACCGCCTTTCAGGATGAGGAATACAAGATGAGCGCCTTCGCCTCTCTGGCAGACGGCTATCTGGAAAAACCCTTCTCCCTGTCTCTCTTAAAAGTGAGGGTGGATGCAATTTTCAAGCGCTACTACGATACAGGACGAGTCTTCTCCTATAAGGATACCAAGGTGGACTTTGAGAGTTACAGTGCAAGCCTCGCAGGTCAAGAAGTGGCTATCAATGCCAAAGAGTTAGAAATTCTGGACTATTTGGTGAAAAATGAAGGACGGGCCTTGACTCGTTCTCAGATTATCGATGCTGTCTGGAAGGCGACAGATGAGGTTCCCTTTGACCGTGTCATTGATGTCTATATCAAGGAACTGCGGAAAAAGCTAGACTTGGATTGTATCCTCACGGTGCGCAATGTTGGTTATAAATTGGAGCGAAAATGAAACGAACAGGTTTATTTACAAAGATTTTTATCTATACCTTCTCGATTTTTAGTGTTCTGGTTATTTGTCTTCATTTAGCCATTTATTTTCTCTTTCCCTCTACTTATCTAAGCCATCGTCAGGAAACCATTGGCCAGAAAGCGACAGCCATTGCCCAGTCCCTGGATGGAAAAGATAGGCAGAATATTGAGCAAGTCTTAGACTTGTATTCCCAGACCAGTGATATCAAAGGAGCTGTCAAGGGAGAAATGACCGAGGACAAGTTAGAAGTCAAGGACAATCTTCCTCTGGACACAGACCGCCAGACCACCTCTCTCTTTATCGAGGAGCGTGAAGTGAAAACGCAAGATGGTAGCACTATGACACTTCAATTTCTAGCTTCCATGGACCTGCAAAAGGAAGCAGAGCAGATTAGTCTCCAATTTCTCCCCTATACCTTGCTGGCATCCTTTCTGATTTCCCTCTTGGTAGCCTACATCTACGCTCGAACCATTGTTGCCCCGATTTTGGAAATCAAGCGGGTGACCCGTCGGATGATGGATCTGGATGCTCAAGTACGTTTGCGCGTGGATTCTAAGGATGAGATTGGTGATCTTAAGGAACAGATCAATAGCCTTTACCAGCATCTTTTGACTGTCATTGAGGACTTGCATGAGAAGAATGAAGCCATTCTCCAGCTTGAGAAGATGAAGGTGGAATTTCTACGAGGGGCCTCTCATGAACTGAAAACCCCTCTGGCTAGTCTCAAAATCCTAATTGAAAATATGAAAGAAAATATCGGTCGTTACAAGGATAGGGATCACTATCTGGGAGTAGCCTTGGGGATTGTGGATGACCTCAGTCACCACGTTCTTCAGATACTTTCTCTTTCTTCTGTTCAGGAATTGCGAGAGGAGAAGGAGAACATTGACCTACTCCAAATGACGCAAACTCTGGTTAAGGATTATACTTTACTAGCCAAGGAAAGAAATGTTCAGATAGACATTAGCTTGACCCATCAGCAAGCCTACATAAATCCATCTGTGATGAAGTTGATCCTATCGAATCTCATCAGTAACGCTATCAAGCACTCCATTCCAGGGGGCTTGGTTCGTATCGGAGAGAGTGAAGGAGAACTTTTTATCGAAAATAGCTGTAGTCCTGAAGAACAAGAAAAATTGGCCCAGTCTTTTTCTGGCAATGCTAGTCGCAAGGCCAAGGGTTCAGGAATGGGGCTCTTTGTGGTCAAAAGTTTATTAGAACATGAGAAATTACCTTATCATTTTGAGATGCAAGATGATCGTTTGACCTTCTTCATGTCTTATCCTAAAGTCGCTCAAGACTAAGAGAAAGAAAGGGTTTACATTGATTGAGTTGGAAGAAATTCAATCTAAAGTATGGGAAAAACTAGCTTTTTTTGTCAAAAAGTGATAAAATGAACAATGTAAATGGGATGTCCCAAAAAATATATAGGAGGCCTGACAAATGGCAATCGTTTCAGCAGAAAAATTTGTCCAAGCAGCTCGTGACAACGGTTATGCAGTTGGTGGATTTAACACAAACAACCTTGAGTGGACTCAAGCTATCTTGCGTGCAGCAGAAGCTAAAAAAGCTCCAGTTTTGATCCAAACTTCAATGGGTGCTGCGAAATACATGGGTGGTTACAAAGTTGCTCGCAACTTGATCGCTAACCTTGTTGAGTCAATGGGTATCACTGTACCAGTAGCTATCCACCTTGACCACGGTCACTACGAAGATGCACTTGAGTGTATCGAAGTTGGTTACACTTCAATCATGTTTGACGGTTCACACCTTCCAGTTGAAGAAAACCTTAAATTGGCTAAAGACGTTGTTGAAAAAGCACACGCTAAAGGTATCTCAGTAGAAGCTGAAGTTGGTACTATCGGTGGTGAAGAAGACGGTATCATCGGTAAAGGTGAATTGGCTCCAATCGAAGACGCTAAAGCAATGGTTGCAACTGGTATTGACTTCTTGGCAGCTGGTATCGGTAACATCCACGGTCCTTACCCAGCAAACTGGGAAGGTCTTGACCTTGACCACTTGAAGAAATTGACAGAAGCTCTTCCAGGCTTCCCAATCGTATTGCACGGTGGTTCAGGTATTCCTGATGACCAAATCCAAGCAGCTATCAAACTTGGTGTTGCGAAAGTTAACGTTAACACTGAATGCCAAATCGCATTCGCTAACGCAACTCGTAAATTTGCTCGTGACTACGAAGCAAACGAAGCAGAATACGACAAGAAGAAACTCTTCGACCCACGTAAATTCTTGGCTGACGGTGTAAAAGCTATCCAAGCATCAGTTGAAGAACGTATCGACGTATTCGGTTCAGAAGGTAAAGCTTAATCTAGCTTAACCATATAAAACAGAAACCTACCCATTGGGTGGGTTTTTTGTGTTTGAAACTATAGAGAATATGTTGGGGAAGAATCTATCTTAAGTTGCTAAAAGAGTCTAATTTTTGTACAATAATGCTATGAAAAAACTGAAAAAATGGAGTCTTGGCTTTCTTAGTTTCATTCTTTTGTTTTTAGGGGCAACATTCATCTTTCATCGTATCAGTTTGGAAAAGGAACAAGCCTCACTAACACCTGTGGGACAGCAAGTTCTTGTCAATAGGCATCAAATGAATGTTTACGTTGAAGGGGACGGTCCAGAGACTATAGTATTTCTATCCGGTGCTGGGATTGCTTCTCCAATCTTGGATTTTAAGGATATATCGGATTCCTTATCAAAAAAATATAAGGTAGTCATCGTGGAACGTGCTGGCTATGGTTATAGTGATGATAGCAATCAATCAAGAGATGTGATGGAAGTTTTGGCTGAGACTCGTCAAGCACTGTCCCAAGCCAATGTAACAGGTCCTTTTATCATTCTGTCTCATTCTATAGCGAGTCTTGAGAGTCTGGCTTGGCAGGAGAAGTATCCAGATGAAGTGAAAGCCTTGGTTGGTCTAGATTTGGCATTGCCATCAAGTTATGAGGATTTAAAGGATAATCAATCTTTGCTTACTGTAGCCTACTGGACCAGCAAGATTGGCTTATTACGCTATTTCCATGAGTCCTTTTATATAAAAAATCCAACGCTGACTGAAAGTGAACGGCAACAATATAAATTACTAGCATATAAGCAGTTGATGTCCCAAGCCATGCTTCATGAATCCCGTTTGGTAAAGGAAAATGCCAAGAAAGTTTCCTCTAGCATCAATCCTAAAATTCCTACCTTACTCATGGTTTCTAATGGTGAAGGGACGAGCTTTAGCCAATCAGAATGGCAGCATTATGCTATGAGGTTTGCAAGTGACCAGTCTAATGTTCAAGTCATCTATATAGATGCACCACACGACCTCTATCATTATCAAAGTCATGAGGTTATTACTCGTATTGAAGAATTTTTAGAGAATAATTGAGGGCTTAAAAATCCATTGAGACTGATGATAATAATTGAAAGGTAATGACTTATGAATAATTCTTATATTTTACTTAGACATGCTCATTCAAGATTTTCAAGTGATGATTTTAATAGAACTTTATCAGAAAAAGGATTTTCATCTCTTGACCAGTTAGAGTTTTTGAATTCTTTTAATATTGATTATTATTTTTCTAGTCCTTATAAACGAGCATTTGAAACGATTAATAGCTCGCCAATTCAATTTGATAAAATAGTTCTTGATAATCGGTTACGAGAGCGAAAATTATCTTCAACCTTTATAAAAGATTCTGAGTTTGAAGACAGTATCAAATATTTATGACAAAATCCTAGTGAATCTCTTTCAGAAGGGGAATCAAATCAAGACGCACTAGCTAGAGTACTAAATTTTTTAATGGAATTGGAAGAGAGATACTCAGAAAAAACGATTTTACTTAGTTCACACGGGAATTTGATAGGAATACTACTACATCACTTTGATTCCAGTTTTGATTATGAAAAATGGGAGCAAATGACCTTTCCAGATTGTTTTCTAATTGATAGAAATGGGATTGTGAAAAGAATTATGAAAGATTAGCTCTTTGATTAAATAGTGAATCATATTGATCAAAATAGTTTGCTTTTTACAATTCGTAACCTGCCCAATGGGCAGGTTTTTTTGGTGTTCTAGGAAATTATCAAATCAGAATTTTTGATTAAAACTATTATTTTAAGAGTGAAATCTCTAATTTCATAATCTATAGGCAAACGCTTGCATTCTAGTTTTTATTGGACTATAATAGGTTGGTATAAAGCCTTCTGTAATAATATTGAGAAGGTGTAGAAAGTAAGGATTTAGATATTTGTAGTCAAAAATACAATGTTGCTATTCCTTGCGATAGGGAGATAGATATGGCAATGATAGAAGTGGAACATCTTCAGAAAAATTTTGTGAAGACTGTTAAGGAACCAGGCTTGAAGGGGGCTTTGCGCTCCTTTATTCATCCTGAAAAGCATACCTTTGAAGCAGTCAAGGATTTGACCTTTGAAGTTCCAAAAGGCCAGATTCTAGGCTTTATCGGAGCAAATGGTGCTGGGAAGTCGACAACCATCAAAATGCTGACAGGGATTTTGAAACCGACATCTGGTTTTTGTCGGATTAACGGCAAGATTCCGCAGGACAATCGTCAAGATTATGTCAAAGATATTGGGGTGGTCTTTGGACAACGCACCCAGCTATGGTGGGATTTGGCACTGCAAGAGACCTATACGGTCTTGAAAGAGATTTACGATGTGCCAGACTCGCTCTTTCACAAGCGCATGGACTTTTTGAATGAAGTCTTGGATTTGAAAGACTTTATCAAGGATCCCGTGCGGACTCTTTCACTGGGTCAACGGATGCGGGCGGATATTGCGGCTTCCTTACTCCACAATCCCAAGGTTCTCTTTTTAGATGAGCCGACTATTGGTCTGGATGTTTCCGTCAAGGATAACATTCGTCGAGCCATTACCCAGATCAATCAGGAGGAAGAGACTACCATTCTCTTGACTACTCACGATCTGAGTGATATTGAGCAACTCTGTGATCGGATTTTCATGATTGACAAGGGGCAGGAGATTTTTGATGGAACGGTTAGCCAGCTCAAGGAGACTTTTGGCAAGATGAAGACTCTTTCTTTTGAACTGGTACCAGGTCAAAGTCACCTCGTCTCTCACTATGAAGGCCTACCTAATATGACCATTGATAGACAAGGAAATAGCCTCAATATTGAATTTGATAGTTCCCGTTACCAGTCAGCTGATATTATCAAGCAAACCCTGTATGATTTTGAAATTCGCGATTTGAAGATGTTGGATACGGATATCGAGGATATTATCCGTCGCTTCTATCGAAAGGAGCTCTAAGATGGTCAAATTGTGGAGACGTTATAAACCCTTTATCAATGCAGGGATTCAGGAGTTGATCACCTATCGAGTGAATTTTCTTCTCTATCGGATTGGTGATGTGATGGGAGCTTTTGTGGCTTTTTATCTCTGGAAGGCTGTTTTTGATTCCTCGCAGGAGTCTTTGATCCAGGGTTTCAGTATGGCGAATATCACTCTCTACATCATCATGAGTTTTGTGACCAATCTGTTGACCAGGTCAGATAGCTCCTTTATGATTGGGGAGGAGGTCAAGGATGGCTCCATTATCATGCGCTTGCTGCGACCAGTGCATTTTGCGGCCTCATATCTCTTCACCGAGCTTGGATCTAAGTGGTTGATTTTTATCTCTGTTGGACTGCCATTTTTAAGTGTTATTGTCTTGATGAAAATCTTATCTGGGCAAGGGATAGTAGAAGTGCTGGGACTAACTACCCTTTATCTTTTTAGCTTAACGCTGGCCTATCTGATTAACTTTTTCTTTAATATCTGCTTTGGATTTTCAGCTTTTGTGTTTAAAAATCTATGGGGTTCCAATTTACTTAAGACTTCCATAGTGGCCTTTATGTCTGGGAGTTTGATTCCCTTGGCTTTCTTTCCAAAGGTGGTTTCAGATATTCTGTCCTTCTTGCCTTTCTCATCTTTGATTTATACTCCAGTTATGATCATTGTTGGGAAATACGATGCCAGTCAGATTCTTCAGGCATTCGCTTTGCAGTTTTTCTGGCTCTTAGTGATGGTGGGTCTGTCTCAGCTGATTTGGAAACGAGTCCAGTCCTTCATCACCATTCAAGGAGGTTAGTATGAAAAAATATCAACGCATGCATCTGATTTTTATCAGACAATACATCAAGCAAATCATGGAATACAAGGTTGATTTTGTGGTTGGTGTCTTGGGAGTCTTTCTGACCCAAGGCCTGAACCTCTTGTTTCTCAATGTGCTCTTTCAACACATCCCCTCGCTAGAAGGCTGGACCTTTCAAGAGATTGCCTTTATCTATGGATTTTCCTTAATTCCCAAGGGATTGGACCATCTCTTTTTTGACAATCTCTGGGCTCTGGGGCAACGTTTAGTGCGAAAAGGAGAGTTTGACAAGTACCTGACGCGTCCTATCAATCCTCTTTTTCATATTCTGGTTGAGACCTTTCAGATTGATGCCTTGGGCGAACTATTGGTCGGTGGAATTTTATTAGCGACAACAGTATCAAGCATTGCTTGGACTCTTCCAAAATTCCTGATTTTTCTAGTCTGCATTCCTTTTGCGACCTTGATCTATACTTCCTTGAAAATCGCGACTGCCAGTATCGCTTTTTGGACCAAGCAGTCAGGAGCCATGATTTACATTTTCTATATGTTTAATGACTTTGCCAAGTACCCGATTTCCATTTACAATTCGCTCCTTCGTTGGTTGATTAGCTTTATCGTGCCTTTCGCCTTTACGGCCTACTATCCTGCCAGCTATTTCTTGCAGGAAAAGAACGGACTCTTTAATATCGGTGGGTTGATTTTGATTTCCCTTGTTTTCTTTGTTATTTCTTTAAAACTCTGGGACAGGGGCTTGGACGCCTACGAAAGTGCGGGTTCGTAAGAGATAAGATAGGATGAGAGTTAAAAATTAAATATGTTACAAACAACCGTTGAAAATTATAGCGGTTGTTTTTGCATATTTATTTAAGTATAAGTTGTATCCATCCCCCCTTTTTGCGATTTTGGTAGTTATTCCGGTTAATTGATAATATTTTTGATGGTAGGAATGAGTTTATATTGTAGCCAGTTAACTATAATATTTATTGACTAGACTATTTGTTAACATGGATTAAAAAAAAAATTAACCTGGGTTAATTTTTCTTGACTTAAATTTTTTTAATTGATATACTGTTTTTCAGAGAGCTAACAATTATATATAAATGTACTACTCTACCCCACTAGATGATACGTCATAAAACTTTTTATAACAAAGGCTAGCAAGGTTAAAGTTTTCTATCTATTGGGTTTAAAATAAAAAATTAAGGAATTAAAATGAAAAAAAGTACGGTATTGTCATTAACTACTGCTGCAGTTATTTTAGCAGCATATGCCCCCAATGAGGTAATTTTAGCAGATGCACCTAGTTCTGAAGATGCTTTAAGAATTTCTGATAAAGAAAAAGTAGTAGCAGATAAAGAAAAAGTAGTAGCAGATAAAGAAACAGAAAACAATGAACAATCTGAAGAACTTCATAATGTTATAGAAACTTCAAAGGATACTGAGGAGAAGAAGACAACAGTTATTGAGGAAAAAGAGGTTGTTAGTAAAAAGTCTGTGATAGACAAAAAAACTAGTAACGAAGGAGCAAGTATCAAAGAAGACTCCAATCAATCCCAAGGAAATGATGCGGACTCATTTGTAAATAAAGATACAGAAAATCCGAAAAAAGAAGATAAAGTTGTCTATATTGCTGAATTTAAAGATAAACAATCTGGAGAAAAAGTAATTAAGGAACTATCAAATCTTAAGGATACAAAAGTTTTATATACCTATAATACGATTTTTAATGGCGCTGCCATTGAAACAACTCCAGATAATTTGGACAAAATTAAACAAATAGAAGGTGTTTCGTCGGTTGAACGATCACAAAAACTCCAACCAATGATGAATCATGCCAGAAAGGAAATTGGAGTTGAGGAAGCTATTGATTACCTAAAGTCTATCAATGCTCCATTTGGGAAAAATTTTGATGGTAGAGGTATGGTCATTTCAAATATCGATACTGGAACAGATTATAGGCATAAGGCTATGAGGATTGATGATGATGCCAAAGACTCAATGAAATTTAAAAAAGATGACTTAAAAGGCACTGATAAGAATTATTGGTTGAGTGATAAAATCCCTCATGCGTTCAATTATTATAATGGTGGTAAAATCACTGTAGAAAAATATGATGATGGAAGGGATTATTTTGACCCACATGGGATGCATATTGCAGGGATTCTTGCTGGAAATGATACTGAAAAAGATATCAAGAACTTTAATGGCATAGATGGAATTGCGCCTAATGCACAAATTTTCTCTTATAAAATGTACTCTGACGCAGGATCTGGGTTTGCAGGTGATGAAACAATGTTTCATGCTATTGAAGATTCGATCAAACACAATGTCGATGTTGTTTCGGTATCATCTGGCTTTACGGGAACCGGTCTTGTAGGCGAGAAATATTGGGAGGCTATTAGAGCATTAAGAAAAGCTGGAATCCCAATGGTTGTTGCTACAGGTAACTTTGCGACTTCTGCTTCAAGTTCTTCTTGGGATTTAGTAGCAAATAATAATCTGAAAATGACAGATACTGGAAATGTAACACGAACCGCCGCACATGAAGATGCGATAGCGGTCGCTTCTGCTAAAAATCAAACCATTGAGTTTGATAAGGTTAACATTGGAGGACAAAGTTTTAAATACAGAAATATAGGGGCTTTTTTCGATAAAAACAAAATCCTAACAAATGAGGATGGCTCAAAAACTCCAAATAAATTAAAATTTGTATATATAGGCAAAGGTCAAGACCAAGATTTGATAGGCTTGGATCTTAAGGGCAAAATTGCAGTAATGGATAGAATTTATACCAAGGATTTAAAAGATGCTTTTAAAAGAGCTATGGATAAAGGCGCACGTGCCATTATGGTTGTAAATACTGTAAATTACTACAATAGAGATAATTGGACAGACCTTCCAGCTATGGGATATGAAGCGGATGAAGGGACTACTAGTCAAGTATTTTCAATTTCAGGAGATGATGGTGTAAAATTATGGAACATGATTAACCCTGATAAAAAAACTGAAGTCAAAAGAAATAATAAGGAAGATTTTAAAGATAACTTAGAACAATACTATCCAATTGATATGGAAAGCTATAATTCTAATAAACCGAATGTAGGTGATGAAAAAGAAATTGACTTTAAATTTGCACCTGACACAGACAAAGAACTTTATAAAGAAGATATTATAGTTCCAGCAGGGTCTACATCTTGGGGGCCAAGAACAGATTTGCTTTTAAAACCGGATGTTTCAGCACCAGGTAAAAATATTAAATCTACTCTAAATGTTATTAATGGTAAATCTACTTATGGTTATATGTCAGGAACTAGCATGGCAACTCCAATTGTAGCAGCTTCTACTGTTTTGATTCGACCAAAATTAAAGGAATTGCTTGAAAGACCTGTCTTGAAAAATCTTAAGGGAGATGACAAAATAGACCTTACAAGTCTTACAAAAATAGCCCTACAAAATACTGCAAGACCTATGATGGATGCAACCTCTTGGAAAGAAAAGAGTCAATACTTTGCATCACCTAGACAGCAGGGAGCGGGACTAATTAATGTTGCCAACGCTTTGAGAAATGAAGTTGTAGCGACTTTCAAAAATATAGATTCTAAAGGTTTGGTAAATTCATATGGTTCCATTTCTCTTAAAGAAATAAAAGGTGATAAAAAATACTTTACAATCAAGCTTCACAATACCTCAAATAGACCTTTAACCTTTAAAGTTTCTGCATCAACTGTAACTACAGATGCTCTAACTGATAGGCTAAAACTCGATGAAACATATAAAGATGAAAAATCTCCGGACGGGAAGCAAATTGTTCCAGAAATTCACCCAGAAAAAGTCAAAGGAGCAAATATCACATTTGAGCATGATACTTTCACTATAGGTCCAAATTCCAGCTTTGATTTAAATGCGGTTATAAATGTTGGGGAAGCAAAAAATAAAAATAAATTTGTAGAATCATTTATTCATTTTGAGTCAGTGGAAGAAATGGAAGCTCTAAACTCCAACGGTAAGAAAAGAAACTTCCAACCTTCTTTGTCCATGCCTCTAATGGGATTTGCTGGGAATTGGAACCACGAACCAATCCTTGATAAATGGGCCTGGGAAGAAGGGTCAAAATCAAAAGCGATGGAAGGTTATGATGATGATGGCAAACCAAAAATTCCAGGTACCTTAAATAAGGGGATTGGTGGAGAACATGGTATAGATAAATTTAATCCAGCAGGAGTTATCCAAAATAGAAAAGATAGAAATACAACATCCCTAGATCAAAATCCAGAACTATTTGCTTTCAATAACGAAGGAATCAACGCACCCTCATCAAGTGGTTCTAATATTGCTAAAATTTATCCTTTAGATTCAAATGGAAATCCTCAAGATGCTCAACTTGAGAGAGGATTAACGCCTTCTCCACTTGTATTAAGAAGTGCAGAAGAAGGGGTGATTTCAATAGTAAATACAAATAAAGAAGGAGAAAATCAAAGAGACTTAAAAGTCATTTCGAGAGAACACTTTATTAAAGGAATTTTAAACTCTAAAAGAAATGATGCAAAGGGCATTAAATCTTCTAAGCTAAAAGTTTGGGGTGATTTGAAATGGGATGGACTCATTTATAACCCTAGAGGTAGAGAAGAAAATGCCCCAGAAAGTAATGACAAAAAAGATCCTGCTACTAAGATACGAGGACAATTTGAACCGATTGCGGAAGGCCAATATTTCTATAAATTTAAATATAGATTAACCAAGGATTACCCATGGCAGGTTTCCTATATTCCTGTAAAAATTGATAACACCCCTCCAAAGATTGTTTCAATTGATTTTTCAAACCCTGAAAAAATTAAGTTGATTACAAAGGATACTTATCACAAGGTCAAAGAGCAATACAAGAATGAAACGCTATTTGCGAGAGATCAAAAAGAACATCCTGAAAAATTTGACGAGATTGCCAACGAAGTTTGGTATGCTGGGGCCGCTCTTGTTAATGAAGATGGAGAGGTTGAGAAAAATCTTGAAGTAACTTATGCAGGTGAGGGTCAAGGACGAAATAGGAAACTTGATAAAGACGGAAATACTATTTATGAAATTAGTGGAGCAGGAGATTTAAGAGGCAAAATCATTGAAGTGATTGCATTAGACGGTTCTAGCAATTTCACAAAGATTCATAGAATTAAATTTGCTGATCATGCTGATGAAAAGGGGATGATTTCCTATTATCTAGTAGATCCTGATCAAGATTCATCTAAATACCAAAAGCTTGGAGAAATTCCTGAATCTAAATTTAAGAATATAAAAAACGTTAAAGATGATAGTCTTAAAAAAGATACAACTGAGGTAGAACATCATCAAGAAAATGAAGAGGCTACCGAAGAAAAATCTAGTTTTACTATTCATAAAACTATTTCAACAATTAGAGATTTTGAAAGCAAAGACTTAAAGAAACTCATTAAAAAGAAATTTAGAGAAGTTGATGACTTTACAAGTGAAACTGGTAAGAGAATAGAGGAATACGATTATAAATACGATGATAAGGGAAATATCATTGCTTATGACGATGGTAGTGCCTTACAATATGAAACTGAAAAACTTGATGAAATCAAATCAAAAATTTATGGCATTCTAAACCCATCTAAAGATGGACACTTTGAAATTCTTGGAAAGATCAGTAATGTTTCTAAAAATGCCAAGGTATATTATGGAAATAACTATAAATCGATAGAAATCAAAACGACCAAGTATGATTCCCACTCAAAAACGATGACATTTGATTTATACGCTAATATTAATGATATTGTGGATGGATTAGCTTTTGCAGGAGATATGAGGTTTTTTGTCAAAGATGATGATCAGATAAAAGCTGAAACTAAAATTAGAATGCCTGAAAAAAATAAGGAAACTAAAGCAGAATATCCGTATGCATCAAGTTATGGGAATGTAATAGAATTAGGAGAAGGAGATCTTTCAAAAAATAAACCAAACAATTTAACGGACATGGAATCTGGTAAAATCTATTCTGATTCAGAAAAACAACAATATCTATTAAAGGATAACATCATTCTAAGAAAAGGCTATGCACTAAAAGTGACTACCTATAATCCTGGAAAAACGGATATGTTAGAAGGAAATGGAGTCTATAGCAAGGAAGATATAGCAAAAATCCAAAAGGCCAATCCTAATCTAAGAGTCTTATCAGAAACAACAATTTATGCTGATAGTAGAAATGTTGAAGATGGAAGAAGTACTCAATCAGTATTAATGTCGGCTTTGGACGGCTTTAACATTGTAAGATATCAAGTGTTTACATTTAAAATGAATGATAAAGGGGAAGCAATCGATAACGATGGCAATCTTGTGACAGATCCTTCTAAACTGGTATTATTTGGTAAGGATAGTAAAGAGTACACAGGAGAGGATAAGTCCAATGTAGAAGCTATAAAAGAAGATGGCTCTACGTTATTTATTGATGCAAAACCAGTAAATCTTTCAATGGACAAGAACTACTTTAATCCATCTAAAACTAATAAAATTTATGTACGAAATCCAGAATTCTATTTAAGAGGTAAGATTTCTGATAAGGGTGGTTTTAACTGGGAGTTGAGAGTTAATGAATCGGTTGTAGACAATTATTTAATCTACGGAGATTTACACATTGATAACACTAGAGATTTTAACATTAAGCTTAATGTTAAAGACGGTGACATCATGGACTGGGGAATGAAAGACTATAAAGCAAACGGATTTCCAGATAAGGTAACAGATATGGATGGAAATGTTTATCTTCAAACT
This sequence comes from Streptococcus oralis, assembly GCF_001588645.1. Taxonomy (GTDB): domain Bacteria; phylum Bacillota; class Bacilli; order Lactobacillales; family Streptococcaceae; genus Streptococcus; species Streptococcus oralis_AB. Next base: position 75,133 of record NZ_LAYF01000014.1, read on the forward strand.
GGCTATAGCGATTTGAATGCAAAAGCAGTTGGAGTACACTATCAATTCTTATATGATAATGTAAAACCTGAAGTAAGCATTGATCCTAAGGGAAATACTAGTATCGAATATGCTAATGGAAAATCTGTAGTTTTTAACATCAATGATAAGAGAAATAATGGATTCGATGGTGAGATTCAAGAACAACATATTTATGTAAATGGAAAAGAATACAAATCATTTGATGATATTAAACAACTAACAGATAAGACACTAAACATTAAGATTGTTGTAAAAGATTTTGCAAGAAATACTACCGTAAAAGAATTCATTTTAAATAAAGACACGGGAGAGGTAAGTGAATTAAAACCTCATAGGGTAACTGTGACCATTCAAAATGGAAAAGAAATGAGTTCAACGATAGTGTCGGAAGAAGATTTTATGTTACCTGTCTATAAGGGTGAATTAGAAAAAGGATACCAATTTGATGGTTGGGAAATTTCTGGTTTCGAAGGGAAAAAAGACGCCGGCTATGTTCTTAATCTATCAAAAGATACCTTTATAAAACCTGTATTCAAGAAAATAGAGGAGAAAAAGGAGGAGGAAAATAAACCTACTTTTGATGTATCGAAAAAGAAAGAAAAAACACAATCTGATTCAACTAATGATGTCAATAGTATTGTTTCTGATGAAAATGATAAAAACTTTGAAATTAACAAGAACGTTTATCTAAATGAAGAAGGGAACTTAACTAATAAAAATACCAACATCAATAGTAAATCAACTAGTAACAATCCTAATGAGTTGCCAAAAACCGGAACAGCAAGCGGAGCCCAGACACTATTAGCTGCCGGAATCATGTTTATAGTAGGAGCTTTTCTTGGATTGAAGAGAAAAAATAAAGATTAAGACAAAAGCTATAGAAAAAATAAAGATTAAGACAAAAGCTATAGAAAAAATGGTTTATGTACTGAGATTAGATAGTGAGGAGGTGACATAGTTTTGTGAAAGTATTGATTTATAAATATATTATTTAGATTTCTATGAAAATGGGAGATTTAAAAGAGATATATGTAAAAGCCTTGTCTCAGGACAGGCTTTTTCTAATGGAGATGGGTTCTGTTTAAAATCCATTTCTTCGGCTTATAAAAATATAAATACAAACGGTTGTTTATATTTTGTGGTATAATGTATTGTAATAAATACTTGTTTTGATACCAATCTAGAGATATTTTTATAGTTATTTATTCTAGAAATTTTTGCTTGGATTTTTTTTAAAAGTCATAAAAGTTCATGGATAGTAACGAATGAAGTATCGTAAGCTTGGCTGAATATCAATCAAAAAGGAGAAAATTATGAATAAGAAAGAACGGGAAAAACAATTTGAAGAGATCAATGGACCTAAGCGGTCTGAATCAAAGTCGGCTCCGAATAAAAATATAAAAATCTATATTGGCATAGCACTCTCTGTTTTAGTCACTCTCATCTTGGTAAGTATTTTCTCATATCTTCTGATTGGAAAGAAAGAGCCAAATCAAGCATCGTCTTCAGTTTCAACTACAGAGTCAACAAGTCAAGCGTCTACAAGCCAAGGAAAAACAGATGAGACTGATAAGGATAAACAAGTGGAAATTCAAAAACTCAAGGATCAACTGACTGCTTTAGATACCAAAATTACGGAAGCAGAAGCACTTGTTAGCAAGTTGAAGAAAGAAACTACCGTTCCAAAACTAGATATTGAAGCAATCAAGAACAATGATTTGTCTAGTTTAGAAGGTACTTGGCGTAGTCAATCTGGCAATGAATACATTATTAATGATTCTGGAGAAGTACGTGCGACTTGGTTTACAAATGATCAAAAGTACGAATCTGTAGTTGGATTAAAGGTATCAAAAGGTCAAGATAGTCGTAACCCTGAGACAGCGTCTATCAGTGCGTGGGTAAAAGATTCTGTTGCTGGAGGATTTGTAGTAGTAGCTGTGCCAAGTGGTGTTGTTATGCAACCTGCTGATGATGGAAAGATTACGGATAAAAGCAATCATGCTGAAGAAAGACTACTTTCGGGCCAAGATTATGGGTCTATGTTAATGAAACCAGAAGATGTTTATTATCGTGTGAAACCAGATACCAGTAAACTTGAGGAAGCAGAAAAGAACTTAGCTCAACTGCAAGCAGATCGTGAAGCAATCAAATCTTCTCTAGAGTCAAAGGAAAAGAAAAATTAGATGGTATTCGTTCAAAAATACTGTTACAATCGGCAAAATCAAGAAGTCCAAACGGGCTTCTTTTTCTTTTATCACCACTATTCAACCACATAGACAGAGATATAGACCAGATAGACAAAAAGGGCTTGTTCTTGAAAAAATCCTCTGCTATAATGTTTTTTGTAAGGGACGTGAGAGGTCAGTATCAGACAACTCAAGTCAATAAAAAAGAAAATGGAGACATAAAAATGAAAAAATTATTGGGACTTGTATTTTTAGTAGCAGCAGCGCTAGTATTGTATTTCGGTTCTGTTGGATGGCCAAGTTTGGATGTCAACCTCTGGTCACTAATTCCAGTTGGCTTGTTCCTCTATTTCACGCTAGAAAATCTTTTGAAAAAAGACTATAAGGCTAGTCTGATGTGCTTGATTATTGCCTTTATCATTGCAAATGCTATTTTTGATATTTTGCCAATTTCAAGTGGTTTGGTGATTGGTGCGGGAGTGCTAGCTTGTGTAGGACTTGGCTACCTCTTTCCTGATAAAGATAAAAAAGAAGATAAATAGAAAAGTCTCGAGGTTTCTCGAGACTTTATTATTATTTACCAGCGTAATATTTTTGAATCCCTTTTACAATGCCTGCCACCAGTTTGTCTTGGTAGTGGCTATCTCTGATTTGTTGGCTTTCAGTGAAATTATCCATATAACCAAGTTCAAGGAGGACGGCTGGTTTGGCTGTTTCGCGTAGTACGGCAAAACTTCTTTCTAACTGACCAGCATCCTTAGCCCCTGTTTCGGCTAGGAGAGAGGAGTGGATAGCAGCAGCAAGTCGTTTGCTTTCACTGACACGATCAGGATGGTTGTGCCAGTATTGATTAATCTTACTTGGGTAATCAGGTTCATCGCTATAGGAGTAGGTTTGAATACCGCTTGCTTTTGAGTATGTGCTACCAGCTGCATTGAAGTGAATACTGATAAAGATGTCAGAGTTGGTTTTATTAACCATACGAGAACGTTCGGTAACAAAGTCAACATCGATATCACTATCACGAGAAGTGAGGACCTTGTAGCCTAGTTCTTCTAGCTTAGTACGAAGTTTACGGTAAATCTGCATGTTGAGATCTTTCTCAGCGACATTGTAGTAGAAGGCACCAGAATCCCGACCACCATGTCCAGGATCTAGGAAGATGGTATTGCTATATTGGCCTTTTACAAATCCACCTTCAGTTGAAACTTCAGAAATCCATTGGCCGTATTTTTGGAACAGGTGTTCCTTACCGTCTATCTTGTAAGTTCCTGAAACATAATGTCCATTATCATCTAGGTAGTAGCGTGCTTTGTCAGAGTTATCGTAAATCCATTCGCTCTTTGCCATGTAACCACCTGACTTGAGGTAGTATGCTCCAATCCACTCCTGATTTGCATAACGGCCATTCGCTTTTAGATAGAACCAGCTCTTGTAGGCTTTATCGAAGATCCACTCATTCTCCGCCATGGCTCCACTGGTTTTAAGGTAGTAGCTTTCTTTCCATTTGTCTGCAAGCATCCCACCATTCTGGTCAAATGAGTACCAGGAACCCTGAATCTTTTGCCAGTTTTCTTGGACATATCTCCCTGACCCGTTCGCATAGAACCAAGTATCCTTGATTTTGACCCAGTTGTTTTCTGCCATAGCTCCGCTCTGGTTAAAGAGGTAACCCTTGAAGGTTGTCGCGCTCAGCATTCCACCGTCTTTGTCAAAGTAGTACCAAGAACCGTTGATTTTCTCCCATTTATCCTGTGAGATCTTTCCAGAAGGAGCGATATAGTACCAAATTTGGTCTAATTTAGTCCAGCCCTTTTCCGCCATAGCTCCGCTTTTTGTGAGCAGATAGCCGTCAACGGCAGTATTGCTGAGCATGCTTCCAGTTTGATCAAAATAGTACCAAGAACCATTGATTTTTTTCCAGCTGTTCTGAGCTAGTCGTCCAGAGGAATCAGCATAATACCATTGATTGTCCAATTTGGTCCAGCTATTTTCTATCATGACACCATCTTGGTCAAAGGCATAGCCTTTGTAGATAGTAGAATGAAGACGATTACCATCTTGATCGAAGTAGTACCATTTGCCTTGGATTTGTTTCCAGTTCAAAGCAGGTTTATCATCTTGGTAAAAGCGCCAGTGGTGATTTTCTTGGTACCACCCTTCTTTTTTTGTCTTGTCTTCTTGCGCATCTACTTTTGGAAGAACTTCGGGTTCTGTATTCTCCTTAACAATAGCCTCTTTTTGATCATCTTTGGCTTGCTTTTCTTTAACAGCAGAAGGAGTTTGTGATTGGTTTTCTTCTGCAGAGACGGGAGCTAATATAGATCCTGCTATTGACAGAATCAGAGCACTGGCAAGTAGTATCTTTTTCACTTTCTATTCCTAACTTTTTCTTTTTCTCTTTATTTTTATCAATTATCAAACTGAACTTCTTCTAGTAGATACTCGATAAAGCGTTCGCCCATCTTAGACAGACTGGTTTTTTCATGCTGGATATAGACTAGTTCAATGGGATCGTTTATGTCCAGTGGAATGGAAACGATATTGTCTCCGTTAAGGTTGCTGTTCAAAATACCTGTTGCAATCGTGTATCCGTCCAAACCAATCAAGAGATTAAAGAGGGTGGCACGGTCGCTGACCACGATAGATTTTTTGTGGTATTCCTGCGAGAGAATCTCTTCAGAGAAGTAGAAGGAGTTATGCGTCCCTTGGTCATAGCTGAGGTAAGGGAAGTTCTCCAAGTCTTCTAGTTTAACCTTATCTTTCTTTGCTAGAGGGTTGGTTTTGCTGACAAAGATATGGGGTTGAGCTGTAAAGAGATGGTGGGCCAAGAGGTGGTTGTCATCCAGCATTTTTGTTAAAACATCACGGTTGTAGCTGTTTAAGAAGAGGACACCGACTTCACTACGGAAGTTCTTAACGTCGTCAATAATCTCCCAAGTCCGAGTTTCACGAAGGAAAAGTTCGTATTTTTCCATATCACTTTTCTTGAGCAGAGAGACAAAGGCATTGACTACAAAAGCATAGTGTTGAGACGAAACGCTAAAGAGCTCGCGGTGGGCGACAGGGTTTTTATAGCGTTCTTCCAGAAGCTGGGTTTGCTCGACGACTTGACGGGCATAGGAGAGAAACTCCATCCCATCACGGGTCAAGGTAATGCCCTTGGGATTACGAATAAAAATTTCAATCCCCATTTCATTTTCCAAGTCTCGAACGGCATTAGAGAGACTGGGTTGGGTGATAAAGAGTTGCTTGGCCGCCTCATTCATAGAGCCAGTTTCGACAATTTTGATAATATAGTGTAGTTGTTGAATTCTCATGTTTTTATTGTACCATACTTGCAGAAGAATGGGCAATGAAGACGAAGAAAATAGGGGGAAAGAGCCGGTCCAGTATTGAAAAAAAGTCTAGAATCTGCTAAAATGGAAGCTATGAAAACATTCTATGATGTGCAACAATTTCTCAAACAGTTTGGCATTATTGTTTACATGGGGAAGCGATTGTATGATATTGAACTGATGAAGCTCGAACTCTCTCGGATATATGATGCAGGTCTGATGGACAAGCTAGACTATCTAGAGGCAGAAGCTGTTCTTCGTAGAGAGCACAAGATAGAATTAGACTACATAGAGAAAAATGGAGAGAAGAACTTATGACAATTTGGGTTTTGTGGGGAATCGTATTGGCGATGGCGGCATGGATGGGTTATAACTACCTTCGTATTCGTCGTGCAGCTAAGATTGTGGATAATGCAGAATTTGAAGCCTTGATTCGGAAAGGGCAATTGATTGATGTCCGTGAACCAGCAGAATTTCACAGAAAACATATCCTCGGAGCTCGCAATATTCCTTCAAATCAGTTGAAGTCAAGCCTTGCAGCCCTTCGCAAGGATAAACCTGTCCTTCTCTACGAAAATCAACGTGGACAACGAGTGACCAATGCAGCACTTTATCTGAAAAAACAAGGTTTCTCTGAGATTTATATCCTTTCTTATGGATTGGATTCTTGGAACGGGAAGGTCAAGACTAGCTAAGATCAAGGAAAAAGATGATATACCCAGTCTCCTATACTAAATTAATAATCATTTTAAGGAATTTTTAGAAAATGCAAGAAAAGAAAAAAAATCCACTTTTGGTGGGTATTCTATCTATCATTCTTAGTTTGTTATTTCCGTTGGGAGGTATTGGTTTAGGTATCGCCGGTATCTTGTATGCTAACGAACTTCAAAAAGAATCTGGACTTGATTATAAAACAGAAAGAGTTATAGCTATTGTAGGTATTGTTCTTTCTGCTCTTAACTGGATTATTGGAATTTTCTTACACATGAATTAAAGAAGATTAAAAAAAGCTTTAAATTTAAAGCTTTTTTCTTTTATCCACTTTTCTCTAAATAGTTTTTAATGATTTCCAATTCCTCTGGATTCAAGGGACGGTATTGCCCTTCTGCTAGTTCTGGGTCTAATGTAAAATCACCGAACTGGACTCGTTTTAGGGCAGTCACCTTGACACCAACTGAGAGGAACATTTTTTTAACCTGATGAAATTTTCCTTCTGAGATGGTAATAGAGGCATGGCTCTCTGTTGGGCTTGCGGACAGAATTTCGAGCTGAGCAGGTTTACAAGTGGTCCCATCTAAAAAGACAATCCCATCTTTGAATTTTTGGATATGGTCTGACGTGAGCGGTCCGTTGACTTCCACTTGATAAGATTTATCAACATGGTACTGGGGATGAAGGAGTTGAAAACCAAGAGGTCCATTGTCTGTCAAAAGGAGCAGTCCCGTCGTATCGCGGTCTAGTCTGCCGATAGCATAGAGCTGGTCAGACTGGATGTCAGGTGGAAGGAGGTCCATGACGGTTGGAAGTTTCTTATCCTTGCTAGCTGTAACGACTCCGTTTGGCTTATGAAGCATGAGGTAGTTGTGCTCGTAGCCTTGGATTTGTCGTCCTTGAAAGACTAATTTCTGTAATCCAGTGTCGACATTTTGAGCGAGTGAGCTGGCTGGACAATCATCTACTAGGATTTCTTTTTTTAATAAAGCCTGTTTCATAGCCTTGCGACTGACCTTTTCTTGGGCTAATAATCTATCTAAACGCATACCAGCTTATCTTATCATAAGTCTCTGACTTTGAAAAGAGTTGCCTTGACTAGAAAAGCAGAGTGAAAACATTTACACTTAGCTGAACTGTGATTTTTGAATGAGACTGTGGTATAATTGTTCAGTTAGAAATAAAAATTTAAATATTAGAGGAAATCATGACAAAATTAAGAGAAGATATCCGTAACATTGCGATTATCGCCCACGTTGACCACGGTAAGACAACCCTCGTTGACGAATTATTGAAACAATCAGAAACGCTTGATGCACGTACTGAATTGGCAGAGCGCGCTATGGACTCAAACGATATCGAAAAAGAGCGTGGAATTACAATTCTTGCGAAAAACACTGCCGTTGCCTACAACGGAACTCGTATCAATATCATGGATACACCAGGACACGCGGACTTCGGTGGAGAAGTTGAGCGTATCATGAAAATGGTTGACGGTGTTGTCTTGGTCGTGGATGCCTACGAAGGAACCATGCCACAAACTCGTTTCGTATTGAAAAAAGCCTTGGAACAAGACCTTGTTCCAATCGTGGTTGTCAACAAAATCGATAAACCATCAGCTCGTCCAGCAGAAGTAGTGGACGAAGTATTGGAGCTCTTCATTGAGCTTGGTGCAGACGATGACCAGCTTGATTTCCCAGTGGTGTATGCTTCAGCTATCAACGGAACTTCTTCATTGTCAGACGATCCAGCTGATCAAGAAAAAACAATGGCACCAATCTTTGATACCATTATCGACCATATCCCTGCTCCAGTGGACAACTCAGATGAACCTTTGCAGTTCCAAGTCTCACTCTTGGACTACAATGACTTCGTAGGTCGTATCGGTATCGGTCGTGTCTTCCGTGGTAGTGTGAAAGTTGGGGACCAAGTTACCCTTTCTAAACTAGATGGTACAACGAAGAACTTCCGTGTTACAAAACTTTTCGGTTTCTTTGGCTTGGAACGTCGTGAAATTCAAGAAGCCAAAGCTGGTGACTTGATTGCCGTTTCTGGTATGGAAGACATCTTTGTCGGTGAAACCATCACACCAACAGATGCAGTTGAGGCTCTTCCAATCCTACACATTGATGAGCCAACGCTTCAAATGACTTTCTTGGTCAACAACTCACCATTTGCAGGTCGTGAAGGAAAATGGGTGACTTCTCGTAAGGTGGAAGAACGCTTGCAGGCAGAATTGCAAACAGACGTTTCCCTTCGTGTTGACCCAACGGACTCACCAGATAAATGGACTGTTTCAGGACGTGGAGAATTGCACTTATCAATCCTGATCGAAACCATGCGTCGTGAGGGTTATGAGCTTCAAGTATCTCGTCCAGAAGTTATCGTAAAAGAGATTGATGGTGTTAAATGTGAGCCATTTGAACGTGTGCAAATCGATACTCCAGAAGAATACCAAGGATCTGTTATCCAAAGCCTTTCTGAACGTAAGGGTGAAATGTTGGATATGATTTCAACTGGTAATGGTCAAACTCGTTTGGTCTTCCTTGTTCCTGCGCGTGGTTTGATCGGATACTCAACTGAGTTCTTGTCAATGACTCGTGGTTACGGTATCATGAACCATACCTTCGACCAATACTTACCATTGATTCCAGGGGAAATTGGGGGACGTCACCGTGGTGCCCTCGTTTCCATCGATGCTGGTAAGGCTACAACTTACTCAATCATGTCTATCGAAGAACGTGGTACCATCTTTGTCAATCCAGGTACTGAGGTTTACGAAGGAATGATCATCGGTGAAAACTCTCGTGAAAACGACTTGACAGTTAACATCACTAAGGCCAAACAAATGACCAACGTCCGTTCAGCTACTAAGGACCAAACAGCGGTTATCAAGACACCTCGTATCTTGACGCTTGAAGAGTCTCTTGAGTTCTTGAATGACGATGAGTACATGGAAGTAACGCCTGAGTCTATCCGTTTGCGTAAGCAAATCCTCAACAAGGCAGAGCGCGAGAAAGCCAACAAAAAGAAAAAATCAGCTGAATAAGAGCTAGAAAGAGATAAAGATGGTCTATTTAATCATAGGGATACTCTTATTACTACTCTATGTATTTGCGACACCCCAAAGTATCAAAGGAACAGTCAACATCGTTATCTTGGTCTTTGTAGTTGTTGCTCTCTTGATTTTGCTGATGTTGTCCATCTTGCAAATCTTCCAATTACCGACAGAATTCTTTGTCACAATCGCCATGCTGGCTCTAGCCTACTTTAGCTTGAGAGACATTACGCTCATGCCTGTAAAAAAGAGCAGAAGAAGATAAATAGAAAGAGAGCTATGGCTCTCTTTTTCTATGCTAGAATGAAGGCTAGAGCATTTTCGTTTAGTATTATTTCCATAAAAATGGTAAAATAGTAGGAGTAGAAATGGAGTTTGAGACATGAAAGTAATCGATCAATTTAAAAATAAGAAAGTACTTGTTTTAGGTTTGGCTAAGTCTGGTGAGTCTGCGGCCCGTTTGTTGGACAAGCTGGGTGCTATTGTGACAGTAAATGACGGCAAGCCTTTTGAGGAGAATCCTGCTGCTCAAAGCTTGCTAGAAGAGGGAATCAAGGTTGTCACTGGTGGGCATCCTTTGGAGCTCTTGGATGAAGATTTCGCTCTGATGGTGAAAAATCCAGGTATCCCGTATAGCAATCCCATGATTGAAAAGGCATTGGCAAAGGGGATTCCAGTCCTGACTGAGGTGGAATTGGCTTATTTAATCTCAGAAGCGCCAATTATCGGTATCACTGGTTCAAATGGGAAAACCACCACAACGACGATGATTGGGGAAGTTTTGACTGCTGCTGGTCAATGTGGTCTCTTGTCAGGGAACATCGGCTATCCTGCTAGTCAAGTGGCTCAAACTGCGACAGCCAAGGACACGCTCGTCATGGAACTTTCTTCTTTCCAACTGATGGGCGTCCAAGAATTCCATCCTGAGATTGCGATTATTACCAACCTCATGCCAACTCATATTGACTATCATGGTTCTTTTGAGGAGTATGTGGCAGCTAAGTGGAATATCCAGAACAAGATGACAGCGGATGATTTCCTTGTATTGAACTTTAATCAAGACTTGGCAAAAGAATTGGCTAGCAAAACACAAGCCACTGTTGTACCATTTTCAACACAGGAAAAGGTTGATGGAGCCTATTTGGAAAATGGTCAACTCTACTTCCGTGGGGAAGTGGTTATGGCAGCTAGTGAAATCGGTGTTCCAGGTAGCCACAATGTAGAAAATGCCCTTGCGACCATTGCTGTAGCCAAGCTCCGTGGCGTGGACAATCAAACCATCAAGGAAACTCTATCAGCCTTTGGAGGTGTCAAACACCGTCTCCAATTTGTGGATGAAATCAAGGGTGTCAAATTCTATAACGATAGTAAGTCAACCAATATCTTGGCTACTCAAAAAGCCTTGTCAGGATTTGACAACAGTAAGGTTATCTTAATTGCAGGTGGTTTGGACCGCGGCAATGAGTTTGACGAATTGGTGCCAGATATTACAGGGCTCAAGAAGATGGTTATCCTCGGTCAATCTGCAGAACGTGTCAAACGGGCAGCGGATAAGGCTGGTGTGGCTTATGTAGATGCGACAGATATTGCTGATGCGACCCGCAAGGCTTATGAGCTCGCGACTCAAGGAGATGTGGTTCTCCTCAGTCCTGCCAATGCTAGCTGGGATATGTATGCTAACTTTGAAGTACGTGGCGACCTCTTTATCGACACAGTAGCGGAGTTAAAGGAATAATATGAAAAAAATTGTCTTTACAGGTGGGGGGACGGTTGGACATGTCACCCTCAACCTTTTGTTAATGCCCAAGTTCATCGAAGACGGCTGGGAAGTTCACTATATTGGTGATAAACACGGAATCGAACACCAAGAAATCCTCAAGTCGGGCTTGAATGTGACCTTCCACTCCATTGCGACTGGGAAGTTGCGTCGCTATTTCTCTTGGCAAAATATGCTGGATGTCTTCAAAGTTGGTTGGGGAATTGTCCAATCCCTCTTTATCATGTTACGACTGCGTCCACAGGCTCTTTTTTCTAAGGGAGGATTTGTCTCTGTACCGCCGGTTATCGCAGCGCGAGTGTCAGGAGTGCCTGTCTTTATTCATGAATCTGACCTGTCTATGGGCTTGGCCAATAAAATCGCCTATAAATTTGCGACTAAGATGTATTCGACATTTGAGCAGGCTGCTGGTCTCGCAAAAGTCGAGCATGTGGGGGCAGTGACCAAGGTTTCAGATCAAAACACTCCTGAACAAGATGAATTGGTGGATATCCAAACCCACTTTGATCCTAAATTGCCAACGGTATTGTTTGTCGGTGGTTCTGCAGGAGCTCGTGTTTTTAACCAATTGGTGACTGATCATAAGCAAGAACTGACAGAGCGCTACAATATTATCAATCTCACTGGAGATTCTAGCCTCAATGAGTTGAGTCAAAATCTCTTTCGTGTTGATTATGTGACGGATCTCTATCAACCCTTGATGGAGATGGCAGATGTGGTGGTAACTCGTGGCGGTGCCAATACGATTTTTGAGCTCTTGGCCATGGCTAAACTCCATCTCATCGTACCATTGGGTCGTGAAGCAAGTCGAGGAGACCAGATTGAAAATGCGGCTTACTTTGTTAAGAAAGGCTATGCAGAAGAACTTCAAGAAAGTGACTTGATCTTGGAAAGCTTGGAGGAGAAACTGAGTCACTTGCTTAGTCACAAGGATCAGTACCAAGCTAGCATGAAAGCTTCGACTGAATTGAAATCTCTTGCAGATTTTTACGATCTACTAAGAAAAGACCTAGCATAAGGAATATCAATGTCAAAGGATAAGAAAAAAGAATCAAACCAGAAGCAAGAATTGTCTGAATGGCAGAAACGAAACCAGGAATACCTGAAGAAGAAGGCTGAGGAAGAAGCTGCCCTAGCTGAAGAGAAGGAAAAGGAAAAACAAGCTCGTAAGGAAGCCAACTCGAAACTATTGGAGGAATCCAAGAAATCATCGAGTGAGTCAGATGAGGAAGCCTCAAGTCCAAGCAAGGAACTATCCGAAAAAGAAGAAAAATCTCAAAAGGATGACCGGAAAGTCAAAGAGGGAAAAGAGAAGAAGAAAAAAGAAAAACCAGAGAAACCAGCCAAACCTAAAATTGCGCCTGTTCATATTTGGCGAGCTGTGAGTATCTTGGTACCCAGTGTCCTGGTCCTCCTTCTTTCAGTCTATCTATTGACTCCACTTTCGACCATCAAAAATATCGAGGTTAAGGGGAATAGTAACACCCAGGCGGATGACATCAAACAGGCTTCTGGGATTCAAGATAGTGACTATACTTTAGCTCTATTGTTGGATAAGGAAACATACGCTGAGCGAATCAAGTCCAATCATTGGATAGAATCAGCGAAGATTAACTATCAATTTCCGACTAACTTTACGATTGAGGTTAAGGAATTTGATATTGTTGGTTATTATGTGTCTGGTGAAGAGTATTATCCAATTCTTTCTAGTGGTACAGTAGAGTCAACTCCTGTTGATCGCTTAAACTTGCCTGAGACTTATCTGACAGTTACCTTTAACGATGAGCAGCAGGTGAAAAAGCTGATAACAGGATTGTCTACCATCAGTGAGGATATCAAGAGTCAAATCCAGAAAATCGAATTAGCGCCGAGCAAGGCAACAGCAGATCTTTTAAAAATTACTATGCTGGACACAGATGAGGTTTTGGTTCCCTTGTCAGAATTGAGCAAGAAATTGCCTTATTACAGCAAAATCAAGCCCCAATTGACAGAACCGAGTGTAGTCGATATGGAGGCTGGAGCATACAGCTATACCATAGCGGATAAGCTGATAGAAGAAGCAGAAGAAAAAGCCAAGCAAGAGGCTAAGGAAGCTGAGAAGAAAAAACAGGAAGAAGAAAAGAAAAAACAAGAAGAACAGGGAAATCAAAGTCAAACGAGCCAGCAGTCACAGAGTCGTTAGACTAACTTTTTCTCTTGATTTTTGAATGGTATAGAAGTCCAGTTTCAAGTTTTTGCTTGACAAGTCCTACTATAAATAATAGAATAGAAAAAAACCTTTAAAGCAGTCCAGAGAGGCAGCTAAGGTTAGACGGTGAAAGGGTGGAGACTACCCATTTTTCGTGGAACCTTGCTGTTGGCAGGTTCCTTTTTTCGTGGTTTGTTTTTAACCGTACTCTCTTGCTCGTAAAGGTAAAAGGAGAAAGGTATGCGTGAACATCGTCCAGTTATTGCTCTTGATTTTCCTAGTTTTGAGGCGGTCAAGGAATTTTTATCTCTTTTCCCAGCAGAAGAAAGTCTTTATCTAAAAGTAGGGATGGAGCTTTATTATGCGGAAGGTCCAGAAGTTGTCCGTTATTTGAAGTCACTGGGGCATAGTGTCTTTTTGGATCTCAAGCTACATGACATTCCAAATACAGTAAAATCTGCCATGAAGGTCTTATCTCAGCTTGGTGTAGACATGACCAACGTTCATGCTGCTGGTGGTGTGGAGATGATGAAGGCTGCGCGCGAAGGTCTTGGGACGCAAGCCAAATTGATCGCTGTGACCCAGCTTACCTCAACGTCGGAAAGCCAGATGCAGGATTTTCAAAATATCCAAACCAGCTTGCAAGAGTCTGTGATTCACTATGCCAAGAAGACAGCTGAAGCGGGCTTGGATGGTGTCGTTTGCTCGGCTCAGGAAGTGCAACTCATCAAGCAGGCTACCAATTCAGATTTTATCTGTTTGACACCGGGAATCCGTCCAGCGGGAGCTGCGGTTGGGGACCAAAAACGCGTCATGACGCCAGCGGACGCTTATCAAATCGGTAGTGACTATATCGTAGTAGGACGTCCCATTACCCAAGCTGAGGATCCTGTTGCAGCTTATCATGCTATCAAGGATGAATGGAACCAAGACTGAAATTAAAGAAATAGATTATAAAAACAAAAGGAGAATACTATGACACTTGCTAAAGATATCGCTAGCCACCTCTTGAAAATTCAGGCAGTTTACCTTAAACCAGAAGAGCCTTTCACTTGGGCATCTGGGATCAAATCGCCGATTTATACTGACAACCGTGTGACGCTTGCCTATCCAGAAACTCGTAGCTTGATTGAAAATGGTTTTGTGGAAGCTATTAAAGCAGAATTTCCAGAAGTAGAAGTGATTGCAGGAACAGCGACAGCAGGGATTCCACACGGAGCTATCATCGCTGACAAGATGAACTTGCCTTTTGCCTACATCCGCAGCAAACCAAAAGACCACGGAGCTGGTAACCAAATCGAAGGCCGCGTAGCTCAGGGGCAAAAGATGGTAGTGGTTGAAGACCTCATTTCAACGGGTGGGTCTGTTCTTGAAGCCGTAACAGCAGCTAAACGCGAAGGAGCCGATGTTCTTGGTGTCGTAGCTATCTTCAGCTATCAATTGCCAAAAGCAGATAAGAACTTCGCAGACGCTAGTGTAAAATTGGTGACTCTTTCAAACTACAGTGAGCTGATCCACCTAGCCCAAGAAGAAGGTTACATCACACCAGAAGGACTCGACCTCCTAAAACGCTTTAAAGAAGACCAAGAAAATTGGCAAAACGCTTAAAACATAGAAAATCAGGTAGTCGCTAGGATTACCTGATTTTGTTTTTAATACTAAAGTTGAGCGATAACTTCCTCAGTTGT
>NZ_LAYF01000015.1:0-6740 GCF_001588645.1 Streptococcus oralis
CATGGTGATTTCGTTAGATCCACCACCACCCATTACAGTCGTTTCAGTCACTACCATTTTCAAAATCCTCCTCCCTAAACGGAATGGCAAGCCAGCTATACAATCTCTCAAGGAAATAGTATTGGCTAAAGCGGTATAACTCTTCTTGATTTACATCAAATCCCAATAGTTGGCCCTCTTCTTCAACGAATAGATACGAAGCTGTTAATAATGCTGCGTGTCTGGTCTCGCACATTTGTTCCAAAGGATAATGCTGTACCATCAGTGCTTGATCTGATGCTAAAGCCGTTTCGATATCAGGAGTTAGTTGCTTTCTTTCAGTTAGAAAATCAACCTCATCTTCCAGAGGAATCCTCGTCACCAATGGGAGCTTGTCTTGAAGCAGCAATAAGCGACTCATAGGACTAATCTTGACAAGTTGATATCCCTGACCAGTATCTACGATTAGAATAGAAAAGTTACTGTCTCGGCATTGCATGAAATAGAAATTATTTAGAATGACCAAAGTTCTACCCAAGCAATATTCTTTTAGAGTCTCAACTACGACAAACCCTGCTTTTGTTAGTGAACCATCCTCATTCACCAAACCTTTTTTCTCAAGATCTTCTTTGGCTATCGTCCATATGAGTTCAGAAGCAGTGACAATATCATCTAGCGTGGGCAACCCGGGCATCAACTCCCCATCAAAGGCACCGATCAAATAATGGAGTTCATGAATAGAAAACGTTTCTTTATGTGACATATTTACAACCCCTTTATTGATGAAACTTCTGATGAGTTATTGTAATTATCAATTGATTTTTTCAGACCAGAGACTGCTTTTTCATGTTCGTTCATGATAGATCTTAGATCCTTATGGTATTTATGGATAATGTCTAAATAGGATTCAAAAGCTACCTTAGTTTTTCCTGACCACTTGGCAGATTGGAGATAACTTTTTAATCGGGTAACCGTTTGATACGAGTTCGTCAGTTCTTGATTGATCTCTTTTGAAAGCTTAATAGCAGTTTCCAAATCTTTATATTTGATTTTTAAATCCGCCATGAATCTTACCTCCGTCTTTTATTTCTATTTCTACGTTCCTCAGCCTGACGTCTTGCTTCTGCTTCCCTCTCGCGGCGTTCTTGCTCAGCTAAACGCTCATAGTATTTGTATCGTTCATAGGCTGCATCAACAGCACTCGATAAGCTTTTTGCATCACTAGACTGATTGGTTCGTACAGTATCAACTTTTCCTTTTACTCGACCTTCGCTATCACTAAAAACATCCTCTGGAATAAAACTTGAACTCATTGAAGGTCGAGAATTGGTATAGCTATCGACTTTTCCTTCCATTGTTTTTAATTTAGAATTAAAGCTTTTTAATTGACTGTTCAAATCGTTATACAATGCTTTATATTGTTCCCTTTTCTTTTCTGTATCTGTTCCAAACCACGCGTCCCATAATGACATACTGAGTAGCCTCCTTTTAAAACTTTCTGCATCAAAACAAGCGAAAGAATACCACGAATTCATCAAATAAGAAGGGAAAGTATAATCCCTCGAATAAAGTCGGGTAACACTTTAAAAATATTCTCATTTTATTTTATCATATTTTCTAATTATTTAAAATCAAATGAAGAAGGATCTAATCCTGTTCAGTATAGAGTTAGATCTTTCAATGATTTTTTCCAACTTTTGAAGCAATACATAAAAGTACATTAAGGAAAATATTTTTTCCAAAAAATCCACTAAAAATAAATTCAGGAAACCGTAATCTGTCTGTTCTTATTAAGATTCCTAATGATTTAAAGGATTTCAATAACGATATGAAGAGCTATTTCAAAAGACACGAAAAAAGCACCCATGAGGTAAACTCTTGAGTGCTTTGAAACCTTGATAGTATCGTATTGATTAACGTTTTGAGGCAACTGACTTTGTCAGATTGCAGCCACATTTGTAAGCGACTAAAGTCGCAACAACTGTGTCAATTGCACCAATTTAGTATGAAAATCTAAAAAAGAACACCCCGAAAGGTGCTCTCTGTAAGTATAGTAATTCTCTCGAATTAACGTTTACTAAATTGTGATGCTTTACGAGCTTTCTTAAGATCTGGCTGGAAACACTTTTATTTTAATAAGTTTCAATATCCGATTAAAATCAATGTTTTCCCACATTTACAGAAAACAGAATTTCATCTAATTTGAATAAATTTCATTTGAATGGTGTGAATTTTACCCTAAAAATACACAAATTGAGCTAGATTTTACCAAAAAGTTCACACCATTTAAATTGTTATAGTTTTATGCATTTTTTAATGGATACAAATCCATAATGAAATTAAACGATAAATTTCTACAATAATTGTTTTAAGGTAAAAATTTCAGTGAAGATTCATTCTAAATTATCACGTTTTAGTAATTTTTCAAAAATAATTTGAAACACATCTTTCTCAATGAAACTCTTCAATAATCTTATATTTTCAAAAGAACCCACATGTTTCCTATACGTTTCTTTTAAACCATAATTTTCTATAAATTCCTTATCTTCTTCTGATAATTGGGCGGTCACATCATTAAAAATATTATCAACTACTCTAAGCAGTTCAGTTTCGGTTAAATTTTGAAATTCTATCTTTAAATTAATCCTAGAAAAGATAGGAAGGCCAAGGTTTTCAGCAATTTCTTGATCATTACTAAAATTTGTTGTCAAAATAAATATACAATTAGAAACATCTACCAAATAATTTATATCTTCCAACTCTCCCTCATCAAACATTTGATAAAAAGCATTGTATAAAGCGCTATTTACCTTATCAAATTCATCAATTAATACAACATTGGTTTCTCTGGATAATAAATCTTTAGCTAATGAACTTTTAGCATGAGTATCGCCAAATATATATTTGTAAGCTTCCTCGGTTTGCATCATCGAAAACTGTATTCGGGTCAATTTCCCGTTAAAATACTCGCTCATTGTTTTAGCTAATTCAGTTTTACCAATTCCTGAATTTCCGTAAAATAACATGACAAGAGGAGACTTATTTGTTAGGGTACTTTTCTTTAGTAGACCAATTGAAATATCTTTTTTAGCTTGCTGTTGACCTACAACATTAGAAGAAATCATATGATTATAGAAATTAATAATCTCCGCATTATCTATTCCCTGATAGTTTGAATAGCATTCTTCTATAATATTTTCAAACTGAACTCTCAAGGAAATCTCTACTCTCTTGGGAGGATTTTGTATATAAAGATGTTGAATGTCATGTCCTAGAAGTACAATATTATTGAAATTTGATATCACGTGATCCGTTACAGAAGCATAATCATCAGCAAAAATGACAACATTTTCAATCCGTTTTTCGCCAAATCCATCTGGAGCATATTGTGAGGCATTAATATCATTAGCTCTTACAGTAATATTATATTGTCGAATAAGCTCCATAAATGGGGTGAAGTCTTCAACAGCTCTCTCATTTAATAATTTATTAAAATCTCTCTTAGAACCTTTAAAAAGTATAATACTATCCATTTAGTTCACTCCTGCAAGGATTACATCATAAACTGGATATTTCCGTTCTGAGCAAGTCCTATCATTTTCTACAATTCCGGTAAAAGATAGATTTTTCTGTTGTAAATTAAACTGTGTCTCAAAATTTAAGTCACTAATAGTCGTTGCGCCGACTTTTAGTGAATAAAGTTTAAGAGTCATTTTTGTTAAATCATGAATTCGATAATTATTTTTAAAAGAATTGATATTAAAACGGAAAATTCTCTCAATTTCATGTTTTTTATTATATCCTATAAGTTCAAAATAACCTTTAATCTCTCTAATTCCAGAATTAAGTTTAGAAAATGACATTGATACATTCTCCATCCCTTCTATACTCTGGGAACCTTCCATCATTTCTGAAATTGGTGCAATCATAGCAAAATAAGACATCGAATTTTCACTTATTTCTAAAGTATAATTTTCTGTAATATCAACAAGAAAATTCTTCTTGCGTAACTCTACAGTATCTAAAAAATCATACAATAGAGAATTTTCAAGTATTGTCTTTGCTATTTTATTTCCTTGAATTCCCCCTGAACTAGCAGTGGAAAGAGTAACTGAACCACTTAATCCTGTCATTTTTTCAAAAATTGTTTTTAAAGCACTATTTTACCAATTGCTCCTTCAGCATCAACTTCCACACCCGTTTCACCTTGTAATGTTGTCATAAGCTCAGTTGTTTTCGTTAATTTTCCCTTGGATTCAATCTGTAAAAAATCCATTGCTGATGATTCATCGAAATAAATTACTTTTTTTAATGTACTCATAAATTAGCCCTTCGTCACTTATCAATTTTCCCCAACTCTCTCAACCGTTCCTGTCCCATCTTCAGCATCTCTTCCTCCACCTTACTCCATTTTCCGAAGAGGCATTCTTGTAGAACTTCTGCTGCTGAGGTTTCGTCTACTTGCGAATCATAAACACACGATTGATCTCTTTGGTAAATTTGAATTTGATTAAATAGCTGATCATTTTCTAACTCTCGTAAGTTATCAACTAAATGTTCTACAATTCCATCATAGTGCTCTTTGGGAGTCGCTCTAGCTTGACTAGGATCTATAGCATAGAGCTCTTCATAACGTATCAAGGTACTGAGATAGGACAATTCTGGCTTGGTCGCAATTAGTGCAAGTGATACTTGATATCCTTTAGTTATCAATAATTGTGCCGTTTTTCTAGGAACTTCTGTTGTTCTCAAGGTGCCCTCGATTAACAAATGATAACCTTGTTTACTCAATTCATCTACGAGGTATTCAACCATTTTTCCCGCAAACACCTTGGTATAATCCACACTATCTTTGCCATACTTTTCCTGTAGGTCAAGGTAGTTCGGATGAAAAGAGCGGTAACTATCTCCATAAATGATAATGATATTGCCTTGAAATTCCCTTTGTTTAATACGATGAATCGTTGTTTTCCCAGCACCACTCTGCCCACCTAGCAAGATAGCCTTGGGCTGAGATGAGGTTGTTTTTCCACTAGTTAAAGAACGAACGAGTCGATTGGAGACTTTAATAAAGTCATCCTGGCTAAATTTATCTAATTTCATTAAGCCACCACCAGATGACTAGCTTGTTCTAGCACACGTTCAATACCATCCAGATAGCCATTATATCGCTCTACATCCTCAAAAGTTACAACAAGATAAATCCTCGTGTTAATCAAATTAGACAAATCATCGCTCATTAGAACCCAAGGATTAGAAGTATCGTCAAATGCAATTTCTTGTTCATCTTGAAAACGATAAAGTTGCGCTAAGATATTCGCCCCTCGTTCTTTAATCACTTCAATTTTCAGAGTTAATTGATAATCTTCTACTGGTGTGAGCATTTTTTCCTCCCCTACGATATCGATATACGAAACATTAAATTTCTTGCAGATACGATCTATTAATTCTGTCGAAACTCGACTTGTCCCATTTTCATAACGACTCAGACTATTTCTAGAGATACCAACAATCTTTGCAAACTCAGGCTGCGTTAATTTATGTGTTTTACGTAACGTTTTTATATTTTCTCCAATCATGTAACTCCTCCTTTTATTTATTTCTATTATAGCACAAAAAATAAAGACGCACCAATTTTGGTGCGTTTTCATCCAGCTCTAGCTGAATGAAATAATTCATCTGTTACATTGTTGGCAAACCAATCATCTAATACAATGGCTTTATCAAATAATCTATCTTATCTATTTTAAAGACAAATTTACCACAAAAACACACTGAGATACTCGTCCAAGTATGTTTATTTCATTTTGGATAACTTCATCAATAAACTTAAGCGTTCATCATTTTTGAGCTCTGATAACAAGCAAATCAACCGCTCATATCCAAGTTCTTTCTTCTGCTTGATTAATGAATTCATCACAGCCACCAAATCCTCTGGCGTAAAATTCCTTAAGTAAAGTGTAATATAACTTCCACCATTAGAAAATAGGCTAACATGAATTGCATTATGTTCTTTTTGCCTAATTTTCATTCCTCCTGTAGACTCCCTAATATAAAACTCATACACTGTCTTTTTCGGATAGCAATCAAATGAGTTTTCGAATTCTCTGCGATTTTTATAGAGAATATAGTTAATGAGTGAATAATATTTTAGAAACATAGTTGTTCCCTCCGTAATTGTTTTTATAATTATAGTATGCCTTTTTTTCCAAATTATAAAAATAAAAAATTAAAAAAAACTGATAAAGGTACTGTTTACTTCTCAATTTTTTTGTACTAATACCTCTTTCTCTCATCCCTCAGTTTTTTTGCAATTCTAATTTCTCTGTGTGTTTAGCGTTGACAGAAACGTAAGTGTAAGTCACGCTAAACACACAGTACGAGGTAAAAGTGAATAACGTAAAAAAATCTTATCCTAATTTTTTTATTTTAAAATTTATGGCATACTAATAATATGTAGATAATTGATTAAGTAGAGACGTAACTAATATAGCTACGTTTTTTTATGTTTGAAAGGAGGTAGCTATCGTGGAAACAGTAGGTTTAAGCTGGGTTAGGAAAGAACCAGTTTTGTATTTCATTAACTAAAAAAAAATAAATGTATAGATAATAAAAGAGATGTCAATAGCAGTTTAAAAAAAATTTTTTGATCGTAACAAAGTAAAGAATAAAAGTAAAAAACGAAAGTAAATAACAGGAACCAATTTTTGTATTTCATTTACCAATAAAAAATAAATGTATAGATAATAAAAATAATGTCA
>NZ_LAYF01000016.1:0-12962 GCF_001588645.1 Streptococcus oralis
TCCCTACTGCAAACCAGGAAACATGTTTTGACCCAGGACACTATCTGTCCGGTGCATCTCTTTCCCTGTGGCTGCCATCAAGGCGATATCTGTCTCCAGCAAGGTCGCGTAGGTCTTCACCAGCGAGTGGAGCTCATTGAATTGTTCCTGATACAAGTCCAATCCTTTCGATGTAGCTGTCGTATTAAAACTTGGTTTCCCAACTCCTGCCATGCTAGCCTTGGCCTTGGATAGACTACCGATGTGTGAGTTAAACAGAACCTCGGATAATTGAATCGTTCCATACATGACCTTTCCCCTCCTTCTAATGTAATAGCTTCTCGATGAAATTTCCCAGATTGTTAATCTGACTTTGACACCAGCCAATAATACCATTTTCTTCATTCTTTTGGTTCTCTAACCTAGTGATTTCATCACAGATGGCGTCATAGAAGGTATCCATCTCTGTTTGGAAACTCGTGTAGTCACTGGAGAAGGTTTCCCACTGTTTGGTGAAGGCATCTTTTTGTTTGCCTTGCCAATCCGGCTGGATATTGCGGTGGTTGATAGGATACCTAATATCATGAACCTTTTTTTGAATTTCCCCTACAGACTTCTTGGCCGTGCGAAGACGCTCCAATTTTTCATCGATAGTCGTAATCCGTGATTGCGCAGAGGAGATGCTGGCAGAGTGGGCATTCACCTGTCTTTGCAGAGAATCGATTTGCATATAATCAACTTCTCCCATCTCTTAACCTCCCAATCCATTTACATCGTTCAATTCGGCTACATTTCCTTTAGGAATCTCTGTCTGGTCTATAACCGCAGCAATATTTTCCAACATGAGGTCATTATCCTCATCACTATAGCCCTCTTGAACAACCTTAAAAATATCTTCGTCATTGAAGTAGATAAGGCTATCGCCTACCATCCCTTCAGGATAGAGGCAAGCACCGTAGTCAAAGCGATAAATATTCCCTTTGACAGGCGCCGCGATGACCCGTGCAATGATCATCATCTTCTTTGTATTTCCTTTTAGTATAATGATACTGCCGAGTGGCAACATGGTCGTTTCTTTCATCGTATCCCTTTCTAAATTTCTAATAATTGAACAAATTCATAACGATCTGGATAAAGAATGTATCCTTGATTAGGCTTCAGTGCCGGTTCATTCATGATATAAGGGTAGCGAGTATGATCTTGATCGCTAATACGTACACCAAGGAAGACTTGCTCTACTAACTGATTAACTAGTTTGACAAAATTATCGTATTGATTGGTTACTAGATCCTGATAAGCACCAGCAAATACTAAAGTCACTCCATAGCGAGAACCTTCCGTAAGAAGTTCTTTGAAGTCTACTTCGTTCATCCCTGCTGCCATAGCTGTCGCCGCAATATCAGGGATCAGAATTAACCATTTTGGATAGTCCTGACTTGGCGTAGCCACCCGTTTCTTAAAGTCTTCTAATATCGTCTTCATCACATTATCGACTTCTAAAGAAGTATCGAAACGTTGGATGCCATCAAAAAGTTGGTTGCTGATACGCTGACTAGGATCTAAGATAAGCGTATTATACTTACCTGACATACGTTCCAAATGATACTCTAATAATTTATAGTAATTCGTTACAAAAGCAGGACTGTCTGAGGCTATAAGCATAGGTCGCTCGAAACTAAAGGATGCTGGAACAACAGCCTCTCTTTCAAGTCCCAAGATAAAGTCTTGACTGCTTTCTAAGATTTCTGCCATCCCTTCTTTGGTTACCTTTTCTGGTAACATTGGGATACCTGCAGGAAGTGGACCATCGTATGCCACAGCCATTGCTTCTTGTTCCGCACGAACTTCCTTTATGTAGTCCGTATAATGTTCACTGCTGTATGGCAACATCACTTGGAATTGGACGATATCATCAAATTTAGCTATGGCACGGCCTTTGATTTCATCGAGTGGAATATTTGAACGTCCTACTACACTTGATAAATCACTGTTATCAAATAAGAAGAGCGAAATCTTAGTCTTAAAGTTGGATTGCAACTGTAAACGCATCGCATTGAGACGGGAAAGTGTCACAACTAGATAGATTCCTAGAGAAGCACCATCGCGAGCAATGACATTTAAAGTATCATAAAAGGCATCTACAAATGGGGCATCCATCACACTATCAAAACCATCTATCTCGATGAAAATAGTTGGAAAACTCTCATTTGACAACTGATTGTATTGCCTTAGATTTGTAGCTCTTGCTCTCGAAAGAGCACTTTTCCGAGTTTTTATCTCTCTATTCAAGAATCGAAGAGATTTCATGATTTTCTCAGTTTCATCCAAGGTGAAATAATCTGCAACATGAGGAAAATCAGAAATAGAGATCAAGCCACTAGTACCAAAGTCATAGAGATAGAAATGGACCTGGTCTGGTGTGTGCTTACGGATCACGTCCATCGCAAAGTTCTGTAGAAAAGTGGACTTACCGAATCCCGGACTAGAAACTAATAAAATATGCCCTCTTTGTTCCATATTGAAATAAAGTGGAGATTGTTCCTGCCTTTCAGGAATATCTTGATACCCAACCAAAATAGGTTGTAAGGCCTCTGAACGTCCCCAATAATCCCTGAAGTTAGTCGATTGTGTATCTTTAGCATATATCTTTTCTTCGAGTGGTGGTAACCAAGGGCTGGCCACCTGATGAATACGAAGACCGTCAAAGACTTCACGAGCTTTTTCTACAATAGCGTCCAATTCTGTTGGAACAGCCTTTGCTTCTTTTTTATTGACTAAACCACTCAAATCTTTATTAATGGCATTGTATTGACCATTACTTGTAATCTCATATACAGTTGTATTTTTTTGAACATGGTTTCGTCCTTCTGGATTGTAGTCCGCACCCGACCACGCGCTTTGGAATAGCTCATAGATTTCATTGTTTCCAACTTGAAGATAGGCTCTACCTGTCTGGGTAATTTCTGCGGCATCAGGTGTTTTGATTACTTCTCTAGAATCCGCAACATCCTGTACTTTCAAAGCTATTTTAAACTTCGAGTTCGACCAAATTTGATCATTGACAACTCCACTAGGTTTTTGGGTGGCTAAAATTAATTTAACTCCCAATGAACGACCAATACGAGCCGTAGAAACCAATTCATCCATGAAATCAGGTTGATTCGCCTTCAACTCTGCAAACTCATCACTAATGATTAATAGATGTGGTAATGGTTCTTTAACCTTCCCTTCTTTGAAAAGTTTCATGTACTGGTTGATATGATTAACGTCGTTTTCTGCAAAAATACGCTGACGTTTCTTCAGTTCAGCTTTGATAGATACCAGAGCTCGATTAGCCTGGTTGCCGTCCAAGTTTGTAATCGTACCAACGACGTGAGGTAGGTCTGCAAAGAGATTAGCCATCCCTCCACCTTTATAGTCTATCAAGAGGAAAGCAACCTCATACGGATGGTAGTTCACAGCCAAAGATAGAATGTAGGACTGAATAAGCTCTGACTTCCCTGATCCCGTAGTACCAGCAATCAATCCATGAGGCCCATGCGCCTTCTCATGAATGTTTAGATAAAGAATATCATCCCTACCTCGAACTCCTAGAGGAACAGCCATTGTTTGGAAAGTTTCATTATCCTGCCATCGTTTTAAAAGATCCAGTTCCTCTACCTTATTGACTCCATACATCTCTAAGAAGGTAATACTATTCGGAATCGAATTACGCAAAGTCTGAACATGATGAATACCCGCAAGATTTCTCGCAAAATTTTCCTTTTCCGATAAACTTACAGGAGGAAGAGGCGTAATTTCTTTATTTGTATAATTGCCATCCTGAAGTAATACGGTACCTTTTTTATCTCCTCGATAGTCAACAACTGTCTTAACGTGTTCTGGTAAACTTTCAAGTACCTCTTCTACGAAAACGTAATGAATCCCTAAATGGGATAAATCTTCATTGATGTACTCCATAATGTTGTGATCCAACATCAGGCTTAAATCTGTAATAAAGAGAATATAATGAGGGCTATATTGCTTTTCCTTTCCTTTGTCCTGCTCACTATCTAATTTTCTATCTTTAATAATTTGATAGAGTGACGTCAATAGTTGATCTCGAGTACGTTGATTGTAAACAAAACCACGGCTATTTAGTGCTTTAATTTTCGTATGAGGTAACCAACGACTCCAATCCCACAACTCCAACTCTTCCTCTCGAAAAATTGGAATAAACTGTAGATCATGATAACTTTGGAAAGTCGCTAATTGCATCATCATCTGTTGAACTTGTTCAATCACTATTTGTCGTGTTCCGATATAACCCATAGGATTTGTTAATGTATGAGTAATTGGTACCTGCTTGGTCACACGATAGTAAGAAAGTAGTTCTTGAATTTTTTGATTAGCAGCTGCATTGTATTTTGTCAACTCAGAATCTGAATACTCAATAGAGAAACTAGAATTAACTTCCCCCAATCCTAAGCGATAAGACAAGAAATCGAAGTGATAGAGCGTTTTCTCATAAATTCGTCGATCTATTTTTTCTACCATTTCCAAAATACGAACTGTATCAGGAAAATGATAAACCAGAGCATCAACTTGTTCATCACGTAAGTCAGCCAGCTGTGAATATTTGGTTTCCAAATATTCCATATAGTCAACAATTTTCTGTTCTTGAAGTTCCTTATGTGATTTTTTATCAGAAAAATAAGTATGAATGGAAGTCCCAATAGTAATGACAGACATCCCCATCATCATAAACATCATTCCACCACTACGTGTAAAGTAAACGGTCAGTATCGTAAAGACAATCATCGCCAAAGGGGTAATAATCAGTCTTAGTAACGATTGTTTGTGACCTTCATCATCTGTTGGTGCCGAAGCAATCGTTACTTTATCCTCGGGTTCTCTTAGAATAATCCGTGGAGAGCGATGAAATTCTTTTGAACGGTCTTCGACCATTACTTCAGAAAAAGGCAGTAAGCTCGTCTCAATAGAAAATAGTGAATGAATCGATAAGATTTGTTTTTGAACGGATAAACCTAGACCTTGTTCAAAAACGATTTGATCCATATCTTGAATAGTTTGCTTTCCTGTTTTTCTTTCACCGTTAATATAAAATGGACTAACACTGTAAATCGTCTTATTTGTCCCATCAAAGGTCAAAATGATTTCTATAGGAAAATCAACTAAGCGAATAGACGCTTCTTTCTTATCTGATAAATAAAGTATTTTCTCAGGAAGAAGGTAATGCTCTGTGTTTTCAATAATCAATAAGGAAACATTTATATTTTCAGCTATAGAAACCAAATGATACCCATAAGAATAAGTCTCCCCGAGTAGTTCAACTCCATTTTCCTTGACTTCCAGCACCACATTCTCAAAAATAGGAAGATAGATATTAGAATCTACAGAAGACCCCAGTTGATAGGTTTTTCCTGCATAGAGTGGATAAACATTGCCTTCAAAAAATAAATAATTCATAGACCACTCCTATCTTGACTCTGCTGAAGTTGAAGTTGAAGCTGAAGTTGATGTCGAAGTCGTATTCGACTTGTTCGTCTCAGGTGTTAGGTAGTTTTTCTTCAACTCTTCCAATTTACTCTTATAATTATTTAGTTGCTCCGTACGTTGTTCTGATGTGAGGTTAGGATTTCTCTGAACTTCATCAACCTTTTTAGTCAGACCGTACATTAATAATTGTGGATCATCTAAGTAACTCGCAATATCTATAGCTTCATCAATTTTCGACTGGCCAATTAAGACCCAGTAACGAAGATAGTCTGTACTTGATTGAGTTGATATTTTGGATAGTTCTGTCTTTTGCGCTTCAGTTAAAGGTTCTGTTTTGATGACCGAAAAAGCTACCATATAAGCATCATCTTGACTAAGTGATTTAGAGTCTGTATTTTTAACAGTAGATACAACCGATGAATAATCTTGGTGTACAAAAGCCAAACGTAAATCCGAAATCATTTGTTGATTAGGCATAGCGAACAATGCAAAGTAAAGCACTCCAACAATTGACAGCACTCCAACAAGTGATGCAATAATAGTAGTCCACTTCAATCGCGAAACAAGTTTGTTAGGAACACGTGAAAATTTTTCTTTATTTTGTTCCTGTTCTTCTAGGTATTTTTCTAGTAGTAAGGCTAAGATTGCATCCAAATCTTCAGCCTTCATGATGGTCTCACAAAACAGTTTTCCCTTATAGAATGGCGACTGCCCCTCCACTAATTTTTCATAACTTACCTTTTTATCTAGTAGAGATACTATCATGGCTTTAAAGTTAACGGTAAACGCTTCTAGGTTTAATGCATCATAGGGAGGCACTTGCCCTTTAACACCACGAAAAATGAATAGGGGATTCCCATTTCGTGAAAATACTAGATTACTAGGTGATAACTCATAAGTATAAATTGAATCCTTCAGCAAGTTAAATAATTGACCAACATTAATCAGATGACGTAACTTTTCTTCATCAATCATCGTAGTCAGCTTATCCCAAGAATAATATTCATCTGTCAAAAGACTTTCAATCGTTAATTTACCTTCTTCCTCAATGACATTTTGATTCACAAAATAAGCTTGTGTTGCTGTTAATAGAGCATAAGCTATTTCTCGATTTCCCTTGATATCTCCAACTACTAATTCCATTTTTTGAACGTCCATACCTGACTCCCTTACTATATTCTTTCCAATTTTAATAAAACTCCGTCTTTCACTAATGCTAGACTGCTCGTACTAGCAAGAATTTCTCCAGACTGTTGATTTCTTACACTTGGATTCATTACCTTAACCCCTATACCATAAGTATCTGAGACGATTTGTAGTAATTCTTTAATCGTTAACTCAGTAGGAACTCTTAAATCTAATATTTTAGATAAAAAAGGCGAACAATCCAGACTAATATTAATGTACTCTTCCATAGAACCCTCCTAAATCTATTGTGTTATGCCTATTATATCACGCAGAACATGAATATTGAAGAACTTTTTATTTATAAAAAGGGAGATACATTTGTATCTCCCTTTATGTATTTTTCTATCGATTTTATTGTTTAGCTGTATGTAACTTTTTATAAAAGAGCGAGTAAATTGTGACAATCATCCCTAGTATAAACAATAAAATTGCGGTCCAAGAAACAGGAGACTTTACGTTTTTAAGTGAAACAGTCTTTTTATCACTGTGATTGATTTGAATCTGACTGGTAAATAAAGCAGACTGATACTCATTAACGATATTCTCCGTTTCCATTTTAGTGATAAATAAGTTTGTTTTAACTAATTGATACTTTTCGTTATCCAATTTTTTAGTTGTATCAACTAATTTATAGGTCTCAGGATGAAATAACTTTGTCAAGTTACTCTCCTGTTCAAAGTACTGAATCTCCGTTTTCTTGGTATTTTTATCTAAAGATGTATCTATTTGCAAAGATCCATCATTTGCAAAGACAACACTTCCTCTTGTAAAAATTAAAAACAATAGAAAGATAAAGACAATGGTTTTTTTCATATTACTTGCTATCCTTAACTTGGCGATACAAGAAAGTATTTCCAAGTCCCAAAGCAATTGTGAGAACAACAATTACCATTACTGACTGAACAACTCCATTTTGCTGATTAATGAATAATTTCACTGCCCCTTCAAGATATGTCAATGGAGAAAGAGCTGTTAAAATAGGAGCCGAATTCACATAATATTCATCAAACAATTGAGTTGCTGAAATGATATAAAGCAGTAGTAGACTTATACTTATCAAGAATCCAAGACTTTTTAGTTTATCCATAAGGATATTCAGACCATATGTCATCATTAGACTTACCAAGACAAGAAGTACTACAAACCAACTCAACTGACTTACAGAGAAAGCAAGTTTAACTCCAGAAACAATCGCAATTATAGAACCTGCTGCTACTGAAATCACACTTAGGAAGAACATTGGGCCAGAAGAATTTCTCCATGACAAACGATCCTTCAAACTGATTAATCTTTGCAATTCTTCTTTATCTGCATGTTGGAAAAGATAAGCAACAACCAAGCTAACAAGATAGCTGACTAAGATAATAAGAAGTCCTGATCTTTCGTCTTGACGATTAGTCTGTGACGGTGAATTGGTCGCAGCTGATACGACATTCCCAATTTTCGAAGCATCAACAGGATTCGACAAATATTCATAGACAGCTTCATTTTTGGTGTTACCTGTTTTAGTATTGCTCAAAACAGTAGAAAAGTTTTTAAGAAATTCTTCGTTTGAACCATATTCACTAGACATGATTTTCTTCAACTCAGAAACGCGTTCACTTAATGATTTTCCGTCTCTTTCCAATGTATTAACATCATTTGTCAACTGAGTCATAGTAGCTTGTATCGTCTCAGAAACAGCTTGGTTTGCTTTTGTATTGTCCATCAACGTTTTACTAGCTGACATCAGTGTATCTAGGTCCCTGTTCATATACATACTAACTGTAACCATATTAGTATTATCTACTTTTTCTGTTACAACAAAACTAGGCTTACCTTCGATCGTTTTATCCACTAATTTGGTTTGTTCAATTAACTTACTTAACTGAGTCATTAAATCTTTGGTTGTTGTTCTCAGCTGATCAATATTAGATGTCAATTTTTTAGTATTAGCTAATCGAGACTGAATATCCGCCAATTTTTTATCAGAAATCTTCAAATCTGATTTTAGAGCTTCTACTGTGGTTGCTTTGATTAGATTGGTCACAATGGTCTTGAGGTCATCATTATTTGCTAAGGAAGCAAGAGAACCTTCTGCTGGAACAAACGTAGTATCTGTGTACGTGTTTTTAGATAAATCTAAGCCGTAAAACGCAGTAACAAGTCCTGATAACTGTAGATACGCCTCAACATCTTTATAAATCGCTTGAGTTAACTTAGTAGGATTGTACTCCCAGTTAGAAATAATGTCTTGCATCTCATAATGACGATTCAAAACTTTTTTTTCTGTTTGATTTATCTTAGTAGTCGTGATGGTCTTCGTAATTGTGATAATTTCTGTTGGTTTCTGCCCATCAGACGTAGAGGAACTTGACGTTACAGAAGTAGCTGGACTAACAGGCGCAGAATGAACTGTCTCATTCTCTATTTTATCTTTTTCTACATAAGGGGCATCTTCCTTTATAACTTTTACATCTTCTGTCGTATCTAATTGATACTTAACAAGCACAGGTGATAAGACATTGAGATCATTTTCATTCTTGATTCCTAGTGTGTATGAAATAGTCATACCTGGAGATGCTTCACTAGGGATAGATACCTGATAACTCCCTCCTCCAAGATCAGAAAATCCATAGTTTGATTCTTTAAGATAGTATCCGCTTGGTACTGTTAACGTTAATTTTGAAATTTTTCCTTCAAATGAAGGCAATGTTAGATCACGTTTTGTTGTGCTCTTAGATTTAATGTCATTCTTCAACTGAGAGAACTCTTCATTTTCAAGTGTTGTAGCTTGCAAAGTTGGCAAATCTTTCCCTGTCTTCTTACTATACCACTGTATAAAAGCACTTATATTTTTCAAATGTTGTTTATCAGTATCTGACAAAGAAAGATTATTTATAGCTGCATCATCGTAGTATACACTTGGCCATTTACTAGTAATTTGATTTTGCATACTAGTATTTAACGACTGAATATAACTTCCAAGAGTTTTATTAGCTCCATCTACCGCTGAGGAGTTTTTAGCCAAGGAAGACTCTACTGCTTCTCTAATCTTTGTATCATAATTCGATAAGGTATCATCAATTTCCTTATTATTCTTCTTCAAGCTTTCGAGAAGTTTTGTGATATCTTGATTATAGGAAGAAGCCGTATCAGTAGTTTCTTTCCAAATAGCTGGCTCTGATAAATTCTCAGTAACTTGAGTGTTTATAGCAGTTAATCGAGTTAATTGTTCCTTAACTGATAATTTAGAAAATTCTGTATCATAGTTGGCCAAAGACTTTTCTCTTTTTTCCAAGGAATTATCCCATTTTTTTTGTTGCTCATCTATTTCTTTTATTGGTCCCTCATATGTCTTATTGACAGAATCAATTGATTTAAAGGCATCATTTGTATTTAACAGGGTCTTGTTAAATGACAAATACGATGATAAAAGATTATTCGGTGATGAACCTAAACCATTAAACTGTTGACTATATTGAGCAAGAGGATCCACTAACTTATTATTAAAGGACGTTAGTGACTCATGTTCATTTGTAACCACATCAGCAACCTGGCCTTGTGCTGTTTTCAAATTCCCAATAATACTAGTGAAATAAATATTAATCAAGTCCTTATTAAAGAGCTCTTTGAAAGCTACTACTGCTTGTTCAGCCTGTTTAACAGTCAGTTGATCACTTGATTGAATTTGATATTGAAACTTCGCCTGAACAGGAGAAGTTGATTCGATCGCTAAAGCTTCTTCTGAAAATTTACTTGGCAAGATTATCATCAACTGATAAGTCTCATTTTTTAGACCGTTTTCAGCGATTGACCGAGAAACAACTTCTACTTTGTAATTATTTTTAGCTATGAACGAGTTTACTAAAGTATTCGCAATGTTAATCGGTTGTCCATTATATACCTTACCTGTATCTTCATTAACAACAGCCACTTTAATAGGGGCTTGTTGCACTGAGGAATCTGAGTTCGTTCGGCTGATAGGTGTTGGTTTTACAACTGCAAAGAAAGATACTATCATTGTAACTAATAACAGTGCTATCCCTAAGCTAAATAAAACTTTCTTGTTCACATGATCTCCTTAAATAAATGTAGTAAAAAAGTTGAGGAGAAATCCTCAACTTTATCCTTAACTATTTTGAATACCAAAGTTCTTAGATAAAGCTTGGTCATTTTGTTTCATTGCTTCAGCAGTCTTATCAAGTTGTGTATTGATTTGTTGCATCAAATCCGCAAAATTTACAACCTTCGGTTTCAATTCAAGGAATTGTCTCTCGAAACCTTGGAAGGCGGCACCTTCCCACTCTGTACGAAGAGTGTCTTGTAGGCGTTGAAGATTGTTCAAGATAACTCTGATATCATTAGCAGCTTTTCCATATTCACGCGCACGTGATTGAAGGGTTTCTGTGGATACACGAATTTGGTCTGACATATTCTTACTCCTATGTTCTTTTTTTTTATCTTATTTTAACATTATTCAAATGCTAACGCAAGTATTATATCAAATAATTAAAAAAAATAATATTTTAGCAATAATTAGTTTGATGATATAAAGTATCAAAAAATCAACGTCCTACTCAATACGTATGAAACGAAAATCATACTAATCAATGCAGAAGTCTATTCCCTCCATTTATTTTTCAGATAGTAAGCTCTGGACTTTCTCAGAAATCTTGACCAGATCCTCCACCCGTTTGGCAAACCCGGTCGAAACTGTTCCAGTACTATTGTCTCCTGCTTGAGGACCTCAGCCATGCTGTGGGTGGCCGTGTTAAGAATAACCGTGTTAACGTAAAGAAAAAGGAGACTACCTGTTTGATAAAAACTGGGTGGAAACCCAGTTTTCTTAGTTTTCTTGGACTAGAAGGTCATATGGAAAGTACTCTAGGTCTTTCAAGCGCTCGTCGTAGATTCCTTTGATCTTGCAGGTTGCAGCGGTGTCAAAACTCCAGTAGCCTACATAAGTATCTTTGGTATAGTTGTTATACCATGGAGCATCTGAGTGGCTATAGTACCAGAAGCCCTGCGCCTTGGCTACACTCTCATAAGTATCCTCAATCATATTTTGATACTCTAAAATCGAATGGAAAGGGACTATCTTATCATGAAATAGATAAACCATGTAGTATTCAATCAAGCCATCTGTGTGGTCCATCTGCTCATAAATAGCCTTCAAATCATCCAAAAACTCTTCCTTGCGCTCACTATAAAGAACTCCTAATGCAAAGACATCAACCGCACGATAAAAGGAGACTCCCTCGGAGACGACTTCTTTTAAATTGGAGAGGATCCCTTGATAATAAGGAAAGAGTTCCTGAACATCCTTCCCTAGAGAGTAGCCAACTCTTAATAAATCTTCATAATTAATAACCATAGATCTAAAATGGTGCTCGTAATACTCTGGATTTATATCAGGAAATTCAGTTATTTTTCTCTGTAATGTTTTAGAATACCATACAAAATTTTCTTGGAAATATTCCTCTGTTTGAATTCTATCTCTTAACATGTATTCACTCCTTTTCTATGGGCGGATAATATTCGCCTTCTTATCGAGATTATTTATCATAATGTTGCCATTCTTCCTAACCTTCACTAACTGATAGCCAACATCTCCGTGCTTCATCGCTCTATCAATTTCATCATACGTTCCTTTACCGACCGCATCTTTCAAGCGATCTCCTATCCACTCACGGCTCATCTGCTTGATTTTCGGATCCTTCAAATAACTCAAGCGAGCGCTACCATACTTAGCCTCTGCGATGATATAGGGTGGGTGGCCGTTAGGGTTGTGGTAGACGCCATCAATCCCCAAGTGGATGGCTCCGTCTATTTCTGTAGTCATGTCCAGACTGATGCGCTCACAATCCAGCTGACGATAGATTTCGTCCGTACTCATCTCGCCGTAGTTCCCTTTACGCATATTACTGATCAGCTCAATAGTGCCGTCATCAACCTCTGATATGATCCCTCTTTGCTTGAGGACCTCAGCCATGCTGTGGATGTCCGTGTTAAAAACAACATCCCCCTCTTTCATCGCCTTCATCCACTCATCTTTAGTCACGTATAGAGCATTTCTTGAACGGAGTCTAGAAAGACTTGCATTTTCTACATTCTTCGCTTTAGAAGCCAGATTGTCCAGGCTCTTTCCTAGACCTGTATCTCCCAATTTCACGGTTGTTTTCTCAATTGTAGAGAATGCGTGTACATTGACCGAACCAACAGGCGCTACCTGCCTCGTTCGGATAGTCGGTACTTCCAAAGTAAACTGCTTGGCTCGCTCCAGTCCTTCTTGGGTTGCCCTGCTTAGATTTAGA
>NZ_LAYF01000017.1:0-61501 GCF_001588645.1 Streptococcus oralis
ACTAGCTGAACAATTTGATGATAAAGTATTAGAAAATGAAAAGATTATTTGAATTTCCATAACTTAAGAAAGTTCATCATTTTTAATTATCTCTGTAAAATGATTGAAAGCATGAAATTTCCAAACAAAATATTTGAAAAATTTTGAAAAAAGAGTTAGAATATTTTTTGTAATATACAAAGTAAACGCTTACTTATCAAGGAGGACATTTTATGTCATACAAAACAAGCAATGCAGAAGGTCATGTAGATTTCATCAATACCTATGATTTGGAGCCAATGGCGCAACAAGTTATTCCTAAAGCAGCATTTGGCTATATCGCTAGTGGGGCGGAGGATACTTTCACTTTGCGTGAGAATATTCGTGCCTTTAACCACAAACTCATCGTTCCTCATACACTTTGCAATGTAGAAAATCCAAGTACAGAGATTGAATTTGCAGGCGAAAAATTGTCTTCACCAATCATTATGGCGCCTGTTGCGGCTCATAAATTGGCAAATGAACAGGGTGAAGTGGCGACTGCGCGTGGTGTGCATGAGTTTGGTTCTCTCTATACAACCAGCTCTTACTCTACTGTCGACCTTCCAGAAATTACGGAAGCCCTTCAAGGGACACCTCATTGGTTCCAGTTTTACTTTAGTAAAGATGATGGTATCAATCGCCACATCATGGACCGTGTGAAGGCTGAAGGTTATAAAGCGATTGTCTTGACGGCTGATGCTACGGTAGGGGGCAATCGTGAGGTCGATAAGCGTAATGGTTTTGTCTTCCCAGTTGGCATGCCGATTGTTGAAGAATACCTGCCAGAAGGTGCTGGTAAATCAATGGACTTTGTTTACAAATCAGCTAAACAGCGCCTATCTCCACGAGATGTAGAATTTATCGCTGAATACTCAGGACTTCCTGTTTATGTCAAGGGGCCACAATGCCGTGAGGACGTTGAACGTTCGCTTGCTGCTGGAGCTTCTGGTATCTGGGTAACCAACCATGGTGGCCGTCAAATCGACGGTGGGCCAGCTGCCTTTGACTCACTTCAAGAAGTAGCAGAAGCAGTTGACAAACGCGTACCAATTGTCTTTGACTCTGGTATTCGTCGTGGCCAACACGTCTTTAAAGCCTTGGCTTCAGGAGCAGACTTGGTAGCTATTGGCCGCCCGGTTATCTATGGCTTGGCTCTCGGCGGTAGTGTTGGTGTGCGTCAAGTCTTTGAACACTTGAATTCAGAATTGAAGACAGTTATGCAGTTATCTGGAACTCAGACTATTGAAGATGTCAAACACTTCAAACTCCGTCACAACCCATACAATCCAACCTTCCCAGTTGACCCTCGTGACTTAAAATTGTATTGATAAAATAGCTTGCCTCCACTTGATGTGGAGGTTTTTCTTCGTATATAGGAAGAATAAATCACCATTGAAATCTATATAAATATATTTTTCAGTCAAATATCTTGCTAGGGCTTTCATTTTTTGCTATACTGGTGCAGTAATTAAATAATAAAGACATTTGGGGTGCTTTAGGCTGAGATGATACCCATTGAACCTGATACAGTTAAGACTGGCGAAGGGAAATGTGAAACGTTTTTTCGTATGGCGAAATGAACGATCTAATCTTGTAAGCTAAACTCTAATTCTTGATTGTAATTGGAGTTTTTTTGTTTATATAAACTGGATGAAGGTGATACAAAGCATTTAGGTAGCTTTTCTTGAACGCCCTTGATTTTCTTTAAAAAGGTCAAGTAAAACTAGGATTTTCTTGATGTTTTGTTGATTACGAACGAGTAAAGAGAGGAAAAGTAAATATGGAAAGACAAGACTATGCATTTCAGCCAGGTTTGACTGTTGGAGAATTATTAAAAAGCAGTCAGAAGGATTGGCAGGCTGCAATCAATCATCGTTTTGTTAAGGAACTTTTTGCGGGGACAATTGAGAATAAGGTCTTAAAAGACTACCTAATTCAAGATTATCACTTCTTTGATGCCTTCTTATCCATGCTGGGTGCTTGCGTAGCCCACGCAGACCAGCTTGAATCCAAGCTTCGTTTTGCCAAGCAACTAGGCTTTCTTGAAGCAGATGAAGACGGTTATTTCCAAAAAGCTTTCAAAGATTTAAAAGTATCTGAGAATGACTATCTGGAAGTGACCTTGCATCCTGTAACAAAAGCCTTTCAGGAGCTTATGTATTCTGCTGTATCATCATCAGACTATGCCCATCTTTTAGTCATGCTGGTCATTGCAGAAGGTCTCTATTTAGACTGGGGTTCTAAAGATTTGGCTCTACCTGAAGCCTATATTCATTCGGAATGGATTAATCTCCACAGAGGTCCTTTCTTTGCAGAGTGGGTTCAATTTCTGGTTGACGAACTCAATCGTGTCGGAAAAGGTCGAGAAGATTTGACAGAACTTAAGCAACGCTGGAACCAAGCAGTCGCTTTAGAATTAGCCTTTTTTGATATTGGTTATGATGCTTAGGGAAAGTTCAGGATACTGACAAATTTGATGAGGTAAATCATTCAATGTAACTGAAAAATTTCTTAACGAAAGATAGAGATAAATCGAAATCAGTAGATCGTATAAAGTGAAAAGGAAGGATTTCAATATGACAAGTTTAAAATTATTAAAAGAAAAAGCACCATTAGTAATCTGTATCACCAATGATGTTGTAAAAAACTTTACAGCAAATGGATTAGTAGCACTGGGTGCCTCACCAGCTATGAGCGAGTACCCAGCAGACTTAGAAGATCTATTAAAATATGCTGGAGGATTATTGATTAACATTGGGACTTTAACGGATAATAATTGGAAGCTGTACCAAGAGGCACTAAAAATTGCTGAAAAATATAATGTTCCTGCAGTTTTAGATCCTGTAGCCTGTGGAGCAGGAGAATATAGAAAAAAAGTAGCAGATGATCTAATCAATAATTACAAACTGGCAGCGATTAGGGGAAATGCTGGCGAGATTGCCTCTTTAGTAGGAATAAATGTGGCATCTAAAGGAGTAGATAGTGCAGGCGTAGATAATATTGATGAAATTGCTCTAGCAGCAAATAAAAAGTTCAATATTCCAATAGTAGTAACAGGTGAAGTGGATGCCATTGCGGTTAATGGAGAAGTTGTAACGATTCATAATGGTAGTGCCATGATGCCAAAAGTTATTGGGACAGGATGCTTATTAGGTGCTGTAGTAGCAAGCTTTATCGGACTTGAAAAAGGTCAAGAATTGAAATCATTAGAAACAGCAATGTTGGTTTACAATATCGCTGGAGAAATGGCAGAAAAACGTCCAAATGGGCATCTTCCTGGAACATTTAAAGTTGAATTTATAAATGCCTTATACGAGATTACAGACGAAGATGTAAAGGAATTCAAAAGAGTGAAGTAAGATGTTTCATAAAGAATTACTAAAACTATATTTTATTTGTGGAACGACTACTTGCCAAGGAAAAGATATATATAGAGTCGTTGAGGAAGCCTTAAAAGGTGGTATAACCTTATTTCAATTCCGTGAAAAAGGTGAGGGAGCCTTAGAAGGTAAAGAAAAAGTCGAATTAGCAATTAAACTACAGGATCTTTGTAAAAAATACAATGTTCCGTTTATTGTTAATGATGATATTGATTTGGCAATGGAAATTGATGCTGATGGTGTACATGTAGGACAGGATGATCTTGGTGTTGATGAAATTAGAAAATTGATGCCAGATAAAATAATTGGTCTTTCTATAAAAAACGAGGAAGAATTTCAACAATCAAAAGTTGAATATGTAGATTATGTTGGTGTTGGTCCTGTATTTGATACCCAGTCAAAAGATGATGCTGGTGGTGCTATAGGTTATGAAGGTCTTAAATTGATGAGAAAACTATTGCCACAAATTCCCTTAGTTGCAATTGGTGGGATACAGACGCAACATATTAAAGATATTATGAAGACCAATGTTGACGGCGTTTCAATCATTTCAGCAATATCGTATGCAAAAAATATAGAAAAAACTGTTCGGGAAATGAGTGAACAATAGGCATCAATTTTTCCTTGGATTCTGAGGGAGTAGGATTTTCTTTTTTCTAAAAAGATATGTCCAGATTCAGTTCAAATAGCTAATCCATCAAATAAGTCATTTATTTTTTGCAAAAGAAAGATCTGCTGTCTTTTTGAGTACAAGGCTGTATTTCCAGTTCAATTCCTTGAACTAGAATAAATCGTCTGTTAAAATAATTATATAATTAAATAATAAAGACATTTGGGGTGCTTTAGGCTGAGATGATACCCATTGAACCTGATACAGTTAAGACTGGCGAAGGGAAATGTGAAAAGGTTTTTTTCGTATGTCGAAAAGAACTGTCTAATCTTGTAAGGTAAACTCTGATTCTTAATTGTAATTGGAGTTTTTTTGTTTATCAAAAGAGGATAGGCTTGACGGCAAGCCTTTTGGTAGCTCTCCTTGAATGCCCCACTTTTCTTTAATAAAGGAGTTTTTTATGTTGAAAAAATGGCAGTTAAAAGATGTTATCTTACTTGCTTTCTTGTCTATCTTTTTTGGTGGCGTTTTTGTGGGTTCAGGCTATCTGTTTGATATTCTCACACTAATCTTGGCCCCTCTTGGTTTGCAGGCCTTTGCCAATGAAATCCTCTTTGGTCTCTGGTGTATGGCCGCGCCCATTGCAGCTATCTTTGTTCCAAGAGTCGGAAGTGCAACGATTGGAGAAGTGCTTGCTGCACTTGCTGAAGTTCTTTATGGTAGCCAATTCGGTCTAGGTGCTCTGTTGTCTGGCTTGGTTCAAGGCTTGGGAAGTGAATTTGGTTTTCTCGTAACCAAGAATCGCTATGAAAGTTGGCTCTCTCTAACTGCCAATAGTATTGGGATTACGCTTGTTAGCTTTATCTATGAATACATTAAATTAGGTTATTATGCCTTCTCCCTTCCTTTTGTCCTTTCCTTGCTGGTGGTGCGTTTTATTTCCGTCTTTTTCTTCTGTACCATCTTGGTTCGTGCCATTGTAAAACTCTACCATCAGTTTGCAGCTGGAGGAAAGGCATAGATGGGCCTGGAATTAAGAGGGATTCAATCTCCAATCTTTTCGGAACCGATTGATTTTACTTTTCATGCGCAAGCTTTTACCTTGTTAGTTGGGAGCAGTGGTTCAGGAAAATCCAGCCTTTTTCAAATCATTGCCCAGGTCACTTCCTTGCCCTATAGTGGTCAAGTCCTGATAGATGGAAACCAGGTCAGTCAGCTTTCTATCGTCGAACGTGTCCAGACGGTTGGCATTCTCTTTCAAAATCCCAATCATCAATTTACCATGGAGAACTTGTTTGAGGAGCTGATTTTTACCTTGGAAAATATTGGCCATCCTGTGCAGGAGATTGATGCTAGAATAGCTGAGGTGGTCCGGCAATGTCGTTGCGAGGCAATCTTGAACCGTCCCATCCATCACTTATCAGGTGGTGAAAAGCAAAAAGCTGCGCTGGCTGTTCTCTTTGCCATGAATCCTAGGGTCTATCTCTTGGATGAGCCCTTTGCTTCTATTGACCGCAAAAGTAGGATAGAGATATTGGAGATTCTAAAGGAGTTGGCCTCTAATGGGAAGACAGTCATCCAGTGCGACCATGATTTATCAGACTATGGAGCCTACATTGACCATATGGTGGAGCTGAGAGAGGGACAACTAAGAGAAGTGTTTCAAATCCCTACCTCTGAGATAACACAGGTTGCTTCAAAGGAAGTTGACTCTAGCCCAGAACTATTCCATATGGACCGTGTGACTTGTGAGCTGGGGAATCGCCCCCTCTTTTCGATTGCTGATTTTACGATCTACCAAGGAATTTCCTGTATCCTAGGTGACAATGGCGTCGGGAAATCAACCTTCTTTCGGTCTATTCTTCAATTTCAAAAGTATAGAGGGCGCATTACTTGGAAGGGTTCTGTCCTAAAAAAGAAAAAGAGCCTGTATCGTGACCTGACGGGTGTCGTTCAGGAAGCTGAGAAACAGTTTATCCGAGTCAGTCTGCGAGAAGAGCTTCAATTAGATGGACCTGATTCTGGAAGAAATCAGCGAATTCTCCAGACTCTACGATATTTTGATCTGGAGCAGGCGCTTGATAAGAGTCCCTATCAATTAAGTGGTGGCCAACAAAAGATTCTTCAGCTTTTGACCATCTTGACCAGCAAGGCTTCTGTGATTTTGCTAGATGAACCATTTGCTGGTTTGGATGATAGAGCTTGCCATTATTTTTGCAAGTGGATTTTGGAGGACAGAAATCAAGGAAGAAGTTTTTTGATCATTAGCCATCGTTTAGATCCCTTGATTTCTGTGGTCGATTATTGGATCGAGATGACTAGTGAGGGTCTCAGTCATATTAAAGATGTGACAATCAGCAAACCTCTCAGTTTTCTGAGTAGGAATACTCCAAGGGAGGTGAAGTAGTATGATCAAAGTAGCAACCCAGACACCGATACTCAGTCTCTTCTTGCTGATTTTATCCTTAGAGACATCTTTCATTCCATCGATTGCTCTTAATCTTTCAGTAGTCGCATTTTGCATTCTCTTCATGCTCTACCACCGTCGATTTAAGATGTTGACTTGGATTCTTGTGCTCGCCATTTTGCCATCCTTCGCTAACTATTGGGCAGTTCAGTTACATGGGGATGCTTCTCAGGCAGTCATGCTTGGGACGAGAGCTTTTGTGACAGTTTGTATCGGTCTTGTCTTTGTTTCCAGTATTTCCCTAAAAGAGCTTCTCTTGTACTTGGCTCAAAAGGGGTTATCACGGTCTTGGGCCTATGCCTTGATTGTGGTATTCAATGCATTTCCCCTCATTCAACAAGAAATCAAGTCCCTCAAGGAAGCTTGCTTATTGCGTGGTCAAGAACTGCATGTTTGGTCGCCCTTGATTTACAGCAAGGTTCTGATGACGGTCTTTAGATGGCGCCATCTCTACTTGAGAGCTCTGTCTGCACATGGATATGATGAGCATGCACAGTTGGAGAATCGCTATCGGACTTTTTATATTCCTCAAAGGACAAAATTGATCTACCTACTTTTCTTTTTATTGCTTCAAACCAGTTTATTTCTATAAAGGAGTTATTATGGAATTTACAGATATTGCGATGGAATTATCCAAGGAAGCTTGGCAGACTTCCTTTCATCATCCCTTTGTTCTACAGTTACAAGAGGGAACGTTAGAACCTACTATTTTCCGCTATTACCTGATTCAGGATGCCTACTATCTGAAGGCCTTCTCAGAAGCCTATCACCTCTTGGCTGATAAGACTTCCAACGAGGAGATGAAAAGACTCTTGAAACAAAATGCCCAGAGTCTAGTGGAGGGTGAGTTGTTTATTCGCCAACAATTTTTCAAGGAATTGGGAATCAGTGACCAGGAAATGGAGGAGCAACCGATTGCTCCAACCTGTTATCATTACATTTCTCATATTTATCGACAATTTGCAGAACCAAACTTGGGCATTGCTTTTGCTAGTTTGCTTCCATGTCCTTGGTTATACCATGATCTGGGCAAGGCACTTAATCGCAAACCATCCCCGAATCCTCTTTATCAACAGTGGATTGAAACCTATATCACCGATGAGTTAGAACAGCAGATTAAAGAGGAAGAAGCCCTGGTCAATCAGCTCTATCGCGAAAGCAACGAGACAGACAAACAAAAAATGCTAGAGGCCTTCCACCGAAGTGTCCACATGGAAGCCAAGTTTTGGGAGATGGCTTACCAACATCAAACCTGGACGAGTGATTTACAGTCCTTAGAAAAAGAGAAGAAATAGAAAATGAGAAACCACCAACTACAAGTTCACAAATTAACCATTTTATCCATGATGATTGCTCTTGACGTAGTTCTTACACCCATCTTCCGAATTGAGGGAATGGCACCGATGTCTAGTGTAGTCAACATTCTTGCAGGAATCTTGATGGGGCCTATTTATGCCTTGGTCATGGCTACAGTCACAGCCTTTATCCGTATGTCTACTCAAGGCATTCCGCCCTTGGCCCTCACAGGAGCTACTTTTGGAGCCCTCCTCGCAGGTCTCTTTTATAAGTATGGTCGGAAATTTCACTATTCTGCTCTAGGAGAAATCTTGGGAACAGGTATTATCGGTTCCATTGTTTCCTATCCTGTTATGGTTCTCTTTACGGGATCTGCTGCGAAGCTCAGTTGGTTTATCTACACCCCTCGATTTTTCGGAGCAACCTTGATTGGTACAGCAATTTCCTTTATTGCCTTTCGGTTTTTAATCAAGCAGGAATTCTTTAAAAAAGTGCAAGGATATTTTTTCAGTGAAAGGATAGACTGATGCAGAAATTGACAAATCCTTTCCCTCTAGCAACCAGTTCCTTGATTCACTGCATCACCAATGAGATTTCTTGTGAGATGCTGGCTAATGGTATTTTGGCCCTGGGATCTAAACCTGTCATGGCAGATGACCCTCGTGAGGTCCTTGATTTTACCAAACAAAGCCAAGCTCTCTTTATCAATCTGGGGCATTTGTCTGCTGAGAAGGAAAAAGCAATCCGTATGGCAGCTTCTTATGCAGACCAAACTTGTCTCCCAATGGTAGTAGATGCGGTTGGCGTAGCAGCATCACCCATTCGTAAGGGACTAGTCAGAGATCTTTTAGAATACAAGCCCACGATCCTTAAAGGAAATATGTCAGAAATCCGAAGTCTTGTTGGCTTAAAACACCATGGAGTTGGAGTTGATGCGAGTGCTAAAGATCAAGAAACGGAGGATCTGCTTCAAGTCTTGAAAGACTGGTGTCAGCTTTATCCTGGTATGTCATTTTTAGTCACTGGACCCAAGGACCTCATCGTTTCGGAGAACCAGGTTGCAATATTGGGAAATGGCTGTGCAGCATTGGACTGGATAACAGGGACAGGAGACTTGGTTGGAGCCTTGACAGCCGTTTTTCTCAGCCAAGGAATGACAGGTCTTGAAGCTTCTTGCTTAGCAGTCTCTTATCTCAATATCGCTGCTGAGAGAATAGTTGCTCAAGGAATGGGATTGGAAGATTTTCGTTACCAAGTTCTCAATCAACTCTCTCTCCTAAAAAAAGACGAAGACTGGCTAGAAGCCATCAAAGGAGACTTTTATGAATAGAGAAGCACTTAGACTGTATCTAGTAACCAATCGCTACCAAGATTCCTTGGAAAGCTTTCTTGAAAAAGTTGAGACGGCCTGCTGTTCAGGTGTTACCATAATCCAACTACGAGAAAAAAATCTCACCACCAATCAATACTATCAACTGGCAAAACAAGTCAAGGAAATAACAGATGCCTATCAGGTACCCTTGATAATCGATGATCGATTGGATATCTGTCTTGCAGTAGATGCTGCAGGTCTGCATATCGGAGACGATGAACTACCAGTCTCAGTTGCCCGCAGAGTACTAGGTTCTGAAAAAATCCTAGGTGTCACTGCTAAAACAGTTAAAAGTGCTCTCGAAGCAGAAACATGGGGTGCGGATTACTTGGGAACAGGAGCCATTTTCCCGACTACGACCAAAGAAAATGCGCCTATCACCCTGATTTCAACCTTGAAAACAATTTGCCAAACGGTCGCCATTCCAGTAGTTGCTATCGGAGGCCTGACGTCAGAGAATATTGACCAACTTATCGGCACGGGTATAGCTGGTGTAGCTGTTGTACGTGATCTGATGCAGGCAGAAGATATGGAGGCAAAAACGCAAGCCTTTTTAACAAAGCTGGATGACGTGATTTCCTAATCAAAAACTCTCTAATTCCCTTAAAGCGGGAACTAGAGAGTTTTTCTTAATCTTTAAAAGTTGTATGGTTGACTGGACCAGAACCATGTCCGAGTTGAGGAGCGTCTTGGATGGCTTTCGTGATAAAGGCCTTGGCCTTATCAACTGACTGGTAAAGGCTTCTGCCCTTGGCTAGTTCAGCCG
The DNA here is from genome assembly GCF_001588645.1 of Streptococcus oralis. Taxonomy (GTDB): domain Bacteria; phylum Bacillota; class Bacilli; order Lactobacillales; family Streptococcaceae; genus Streptococcus; species Streptococcus oralis_AB. The sequence continues at coordinate 9,913 of NZ_LAYF01000017.1, forward strand.
TAATCACAGCAGCAAAAGTACATCCGGTACCATGGGTGTGACAGGTTTGAATTCTTGGACTTTCCCAGACAAATTGTTCATCCTTGGTAAAGAGGAAATCCTTGGCACCACCTTCCAGATGGCCACCTTTGATAACAACAGACTGAGGACCAAATTCTTTTATAATCAGGCGACCGGCACGCTGTATGTCTTCTGGGTCATGAATCGAAAAGCCAACAATCTCTTCTGCTTCAGGAAGATTCGGAGTGATAATGGTTGCAAGGGGAAGCAGATTTGTTTTTAGGTAGTCTCTGGCACTAGAATCAATCAGGGTGTCCCCACTCGTAGCGACCATAACAGGGTCAAGTACATAGGGACAGTCCAGCTTTTTAAGATAGGGTTGGATGATTTCCATGATTTCAGTAGTTGCCAACATCCCAGTTTTTACAGCCTGAGGCTTGATATCCGAAAAGACACTCTCCAATTGGGCTTTCAACATTTGAGGAGAAACGTGTTCGATTAATTGAACGCCTCTGGTATTTTGAGCGACAAGACTGGTCACAACGGCCATTCCATAGACATCTCTAGCTTGGAATGATTTTAAATCAGCCATAATGCCAGCACCGCCACTAGGGTCAGTCCCTGCAATGGTTAGAGCAACGGGTAAATAAGTCATCTAAAACCTCCCAACCAACTGAAGTTTGTATTCTTAAGAACAAGCTAGTCTGTTTTAGGAAGGCAATGGAAGACTGGTAGTCCCCATTATTGTTTCCACTTCCATCAGTCAGCATTACCTAGATTGAGTCAAAGGGATCTAACAGTCGTTAATCTCAGCTTTACGCACCCCTAGTGGTTGTTTTCTTTTTTCTACAGTATAGCATATTTTTATAGTTTATATAGTAAAATTTGACTGCAAATCTCTCATCAAATGGTTAAAGTACTTTTTTAAGAAATATGTAATTTTATAATTGACAAATGTAGATTTTGGAGGTATACTGATAATTGTAATTGACAAATGTAGATTTTGGAGGTGTGCTGATGCAGATTTCAGATGCAGAATGGCAAGTCATGAAGATTATTTGGATGCAGGGCGAACAGACCAGTACGGATTTGATCAGAGTTCTGGCGGAGCGGTTTGACTGGTCCAAGTCTACAGTTCAGACTCTTTTAGTTCGCTTAGTAGAGAAAGAGTGCCTGACTAGGAAAAAAGAGGGCAAGTCCTTTGTCTATTCAGCCCTTTTAACTCTGGATCAAAGCCGAGACCTGCTTGTCCGAGATGTCAAGGACAAGGTTTGTTCTCGTAGGATGAAGCAGTTGGTGGCTGACTTGATTGCGGAATGTGATTTCACTCAGGCTGATTTGGCAGACTTGGAAGCTGTGATTTCTGAGAAAAAAGCTAGCGCAGTTGCTGAAGTAAAATGTAATTGTATGTAAAGGAGACGTCATGTTAAATAGTATTGTAACCATTGTTTGTATTGCCCTTATCGCGTTTATCTTGTTTTGGTTTTTCAAAAAGCCTGAAAAATCTGGACAAAAGGCACAGCAAAAAAAGGGCTACCAAGAGATTCGAGTGGAAGTCAAGGGAGGTTATACGCCTGACTTGATTATCCTCAAGAAATCAGTGCCAGCTCGTATTATCTTTGATCGTAAGGATCCTTCACCCTGTCTGGATCAAATTGTTTTTCCAGATTTTGGAGTACATGCGGACCTGCCTATGGGGGAAGAGTATGTAGTGGAAATCACGCCTGAGCAGGCTGGAGAGTTTGGATTTGCTTGTGGTATGAACATGATGCACGGCAAGATGATTGTAGAGTAGGAGGAAACTATGACAGAAATTGTGAAAGCCAGCCTAGAAAATGGCATTCAAAAAATCCGTATCACAGCTGAAAAAGGCTATCACCCCGCCCATATCCAGCTCCAAAAAGGGATTCCCGCTGAGATTACCTTTCATCGTGCAACCCCTTCAAACTGTTATAAAGAAATTCTTTTCGAAGAAGAAGGGATTCTAGAACCAATCGGAGTAGACGAGGAAAAGGTCATTCGTTTTACACCTCAAGAGTTGGGGCAACATGAATTCTCATGTGGAATGAAGATGCAAAAGGGAAGCTATACCGTCGTTGAGAAGACTCGAAAATCTTTGTCACTTTTGCAACGTTTTTGGATTACCAGTATCTTTACTGTGCCTCTTGTGATTCTCATGATTGGGATGTTGACAGGCAGCATTAGTCACCAAGTCATGCATTGGGGAACCTTTCTAGCCACAACGCCTATTATGTTAGTAGCAGGTGGTCCTTATATCCAAAGCGCTTGGGCCAGCTTTAAAAAACACAATGCCAATATGGATACCTTGGTTGCTTTGGGAACTCTAGTGGCTTATCTCTATAGTCTAGTTGCCCTCTTCGCTGGGCTCCCTGTCTACTTTGAAAGTGCTGGATTTATCCTCTTCTTCGTTCTTTTGGGAGCAGTTTTTGAAGAGAAAATGCGGAAAAATACTTCACAAGCTGTGGAGAAACTACTAGACTTGCAGGCTAAAACAGCAGAAGTCTTGCGTGATGATAGCTATGTTCAAGTTCCCTTGGACCAAGTCAAGGTAGGCGACCTGATTCGAGTGCGGCCCGGTGAAAAGATTGCAGTTGATGGTGTCGTAGTGGAAGGTGTGTCCAGCATAGATGAATCCATGGTGACAGGTGAGAGCTTGCCGGTAGACAAAACAGTTGGAGATACCGTCATTGGCTCAACCATCAATAATAGTGGAACCCTTGTTTTTAGGGCAGAAAAGGTTGGCTCAGAGACTGTTTTGGCTCAGATTGTAGACTTTGTGAAGAAAGCTCAAACTAGTCGTGCGCCGATTCAGGACTTGACAGATAAGATTTCAGGGATTTTTGTCCCAGCAGTTGTCATTTTAGGAATCGTGACCTTTTGGGTTTGGTTCGTCTTGCTCAGGGATAGTGTAGTCGTGCTTGGAGCTAGCTTTGTGTCTTCTCTTCTCTATGGAGTTGCGGTTTTGATTATTGCCTGCCCTTGTGCCTTGGGACTTGCAACACCAACGGCCCTTATGGTGGGGACAGGTCGCAGTGCCAAGATGGGGGTTCTCCTAAAAAATGGAACAGTCTTACAGGAAATCCAGAAAGTCCAAACTCTCGTCTTTGATAAAACAGGGACTTTGACAGAAGGGAAACCTGTGGTAACAGATATTATCGGCGACGAAGTAGAAGTGCTTGGATTGGCAGCCTCCTTGGAAGAAGCTTCCCAACACCCACTGGCTGAGGCCATTGTCAAGCGAGCGAGTGAAGCTGGACTTGAGATTCAAACTGTTGAAAATTTCCAAGCCTTGCACGGAAAAGGTGTCTCAGGGCAAATCAATGGGAAACAAGTCTTACTTGGAAATGCTAAAATGCTAGATGGCATGGATATTTCTAATGCTTATCAGGAAAAACTTGAAGAACTGGAAAAAGAAGCTAAGACAGTTGTGTTCTTGGCTGTTGACAATGAAATCAAAGGCTTGCTTGCACTACAAGATATTCCTAAGGAAAATGCTAAACTTGCCATCAGTCAGTTGAAAAAACGAGGTCTTAAAACAGTCATGCTGACAGGGGATAATGCTGGTGTGGCGCGTGCCATTGCAGATCAGATTGGCATTGAAGAGGTCATTGCAGGTGTATTGCCAGAAGAAAAAGCCCATGAAATCCATAAACTACAATCAGCTGGAAAAGTAGCCTTTGTTGGTGATGGTATCAATGACGCTCCTGCCCTCAGTGTAGCGGATGTGGGAATTGCTATGGGAGCTGGAACAGATATTGCCATCGAGTCAGCAGATTTGGTGTTGACAACTAATAACCTCTTAGGAGTTGTTCGTGCCCTTGATATGAGTAAGAAAACCTTTAATCGAATTCTGCTCAATCTTTTCTGGGCCTTTATCTACAATGTCGCCGGAATTCCGATTGCAGCAGGAGTCTTTTCAGGAATTGGTCTCGTTCTCAATCCAGAACTGGCAGGTCTAGCTATGGCCTTTAGTTCTGTATCTGTTTTAACCAGTTCACTCATGCTAAACTTTAGTAAAATAGACTAAAAGCGAGCTTGCTCGCTTTTTATACTCTTCGAAAATCTCTTCAAACCACGTCAGCTCTATCTGCAACCTCAAAACAGTGTATTGAGCAACCTGCGGCTAGCTTCCTAGCTTGCTCTTTGATTTTTATTGAGTATTATTATAAAACAGTTGTATAAAACGTTTTCAAACTGTACTGTAATAGAGAATAAAAACTTCTGAGCACATTCTTAGGAGACCCAAAACAAATGTGGTAAAGTAGTAGAGTAAAAATTTGCTGAAACGTTTCCAATTAGTATATGAAAACGGATTTATCAAATTTTAAAAATATTTGAAGGAGAGTTATCATTATGACTCAAGGGAAAATTACTGCATCTGCAGCAATGCTCAACGTATTGAAAACATGGGGCGTAGACACAATCTACGGTATCCCATCAGGAACACTCAGCTCATTGATGGACGCTTTGGCTGAAGACAAAGATATCCGCTTCTTGCAAGTTCGCCACGAAGAAACAGGTGCTCTTGCTGCGGTTATGCAAGCTAAATTTGGTGGCTCAATCGGGGTTGCAGTAGGTTCAGGTGGTCCAGGTGCGACTCACTTGATTAACGGTGTTTACGATGCAGCTATGGACAACACTCCATTCCTTGCTATCCTTGGATCACGTCCAGTTAACGAACTCAACATGGATGCTTTCCAAGAGCTTAACCAAAACCCAATGTACCACGGAGTAGCTGTCTACAACAAACGTGTAGCTTATGCTGAACAATTGCCAAAAGTTATTGACGAAGCTTGCCGTGCTGCAGTTTCTAAAAAAGGTCCAGCTGTTGTTGAAATCCCAGTAAACTTCGGTTTCCAAGAAATCGATGAAAACTCATACTACGGTTCAGGTTCTTACGAGCGTTCATTCATCGCTCCTGCTTTGAACGAAGTTGAAATCAACAAAGCTGTTGAAATCTTGAACAATGCTGAACGTCCAGTGATCTACGCTGGTTACGGTGGTGTTAAAGCTGGTGAAGTAATCACTGAATTGTCACGTAAAATCAAAGCACCAATCATCACGACTGGTAAAAACTTTGAAGCTTTCGAATGGAACTATGAAGGTTTGACAGGTTCTGCTTACCGTGTTGGTTGGAAACCAGCCAACGAAGTAGTCTTTGAAGCAGACACTGTTCTCTTCCTAGGTTCAAACTTCCCATTTGCTGAAGTTTACGAAGCATTCAAAAACACTGAAAAATTCATCCAAGTGGATATCGATCCTTACAAACTTGGTAAACGCCATGCCCTTGACGCTTCAATCCTTGGTGATGCAGGTCAAGCAGCGAAAGCTATCCTTGATAAGGTAAACCCAGTTGAATCTACTCCATGGTGGCGTGCAAACGTTAAGAACAACCAAAACTGGCGTGATTACATGAACAAACTCGAAGGTAAAACTGAGGGTGAATTGCAATTGTATCAAGTTTACAATGCAATCAACAAACATGCTGATCAAGACGCTATCTACTCAATCGACGTAGGTGACACTACTCAAACATCTACTCGTCACCTTCACATGACACCTAAGAATATGTGGCGTACATCTCCACTCTTTGCGACAATGGGTATTGCCCTTCCTGGTGGTATCGCTGCTAAGAAAGACAATCCAGATCGCCAAGTATGGAACATCATGGGTGACGGTGCATTCAACATGTGCTACCCAGACGTTATCACAAACGTTCAATACGACCTTCCAGTTATCAACGTTGTCTTCTCAAATGGTAAATATGCCTTCATCAAGGACAAATACGAAGACACAAACAAACACTTGTTTGGTTGTGACTTCCCTAATGCTGACTATGCGAAAATCGCTGAAGCGCAAGGAGCTGTTGGATTTACAGTTGACCGTATCGAAGACATCGATGCAGTTGTTGCAGAAGCTGTTAAATTGAACAAAGAAGGTAAAACTGTTGTTATCGATGCTCACATCACTCAACACCGTCCACTTCCAGTAGAAGTACTTGAATTGGATCCAAAACTTCACTCAGAAGAAGCAATCAAAGCCTTCAAGGAAAAATACGAAGCAGAAGAACTCGTACCATTCCGCCTCTTCTTGGAAGAAGAAGGATTGCAATCACGCGCAATCAAATAATTCCTCTCATCGAAAATCAAATGTAAACTTTGTAGATTTTATTCTTTGATTTTCATAGAGCGGAACTTGAAAAGATCGGAGAAATCCGGTCTTTTTCTGGAGGATAGTAAATGAATTTAAATCAATTAGATATTATCGTTTCAGATATTCCCCAAGTCTGTGCTGACTTGGAGCGTATTTTGGATAAAAAGTCCGATTATGTTGATGACAGTTTTGCTCAGTTTACGATTGGCAGTCATTGTCTCATGTTGTCCCAAAATCATTTGATTTCTTTGGAAAACTTTCAGTCAGGAATCATTCTTCACATCGAGGTTGAGGATGTAGAGCAGAACTACCAACGGTTGAAAGATCTTGGTGCCGAGATTTTACACGGTCCTTCTGAAACGGATTGGGGAACGGAATCGCTACTAGTTAAAGGCCCTGCTGGTTTAGTGATTGATTTTTATCGTATGAAATAGGGCGCGTAGTCATTTGACGTTAACCTTAGCTATTTTTAAAACAGAAATTGAGAATATGAACTATTGAAAAGATCGGAGCAATCCGGTCTTTTTCTTATCACAAGATTGTGATAGTTTACATCTTCATAACAAAAGCTTCAAAGTCTTGATTGTTTTGAAAAAAGATTATAAAATATGATTCATAAAAATGAAAGAGGTTTTGAAAATGTCTGAAAAACAAATGAAAATTTTGGGTTGGGTAGCGACCTTCATGTCTGTTATGATGTACGTGTCTTACTTCCCACAAATTATGAACAACCTGGCTGGTCAAAAAGGAAACTTCATCCAACCCTTAGTCGCAGCCATCAACTGTAGTCTATGGGTTTACTACGGTCTTTTCAAAAAAGAAAGAGATATTCCCCTTGCGGCTGCTAATGCACCGGGTATCGTTTTTGGCCTAGTAACGGCTATCACAGCTTTGATTTAAAAAGAAGACTGGTTTCAGTCTTTTTTTGTATATATAAAAGTAAGTTTAGTGCTATCATTATCCAGAGAGTTCAAAACTTTTTGCCTCCTTTTTAGTATAATAGAAGTAACAAATCAAGTGAGGTAAAGCGATGACAGAAAAACTTCAATTTCCAGAAGGATTCCTCTGGGGTGGTGCAACGGCGGCTAATCAATGTGAGGGTGCTTATAATCAAGATGGCCGTGGTCTTGCTAATGTGGATGTGGTGCCGATTGGTCCAGACCGTGAAGCTATTATCACAGGTCAGAAAAAGATGTTTTCTTTTGAGGAGGGCTATTTTTACCCAGCAAAGGAAGCCATTGATATGTACCATCATTATAAGGAAGATATTGCGCTTTTTGCAGAAATGGGATTTAAAACCTATCGACTTTCCATTGCTTGGACTCGGATTTTTCCTCAAGGTGACGAAGCAGAGCCAAATGAAGCTGGTCTAGCTTTTTATGAAGATTTGTTTAAGGAATGTCACAAGTATGGAATTGAACCACTGGTGACCATCACGCATTTCGATTGCCCCATGCACTTAATCAGGGAGTACGGTGGTTGGCGCAACCGTCGCATGTTGGACTTTTACGCCAATCTCTGTCGCACCCTCTTTACCCGTTACAAGGGCTTGGTCAAGTACTGGCTCACCTTCAACGAAATCAATATGATTCTGCATGCCCCCTTTTTAGGAGCTGGGAGCTGTTTTGAAGAGGGGGAAAATCAAGAGCAAGTCAAATACCAAGCAGCTCACCATGAGCTGGTAGCCTCGGCTATGGCGACTAAGCTTGCCCACGAAATTGACCCAGAAAACAAGGTGGGATGTATGTTGGCAGCAGGGCAATATTATCCTAACACTGCCCATCCGAGAGACTACTGGGCAGCCATGGAAGAAGACCGTAAGAGTTACTTTTTCATTGATGTTCAAGCGCGTGGGGAATACCCAAACTATGCCAAGAAGCAGTGGGAGCGTGAGGGAATTAAGATTGAAATGTCGACAGAAGATTTGGACTTGTTAAAGAATCACACTGTTGATTTTGTTTCCTTCTCTTATTATGCGAGTCGAGTGGCCTCAGGGGATCCAGAAGTGACGAATCTGACCGCTGGAAATGTCTTTGCCTCTATCAAAAATCCTTATCTGAAATCCTCTGAATGGGGTTGGCAGATTGACCCACTGGGGCTTCGTATCACCCTCAATGCCATATGGGATCGTTACCAAAAGCCTATGTTCATCGTAGAAAATGGACTCGGTGCTATGGACACGCCAGATGAAAATGGCTACGTAGCAGATGACTATCGGATTGCTTATCTAGAAGCCCACATCAAGGCTATGCGAGATGCTATTTACCAAGATGGAGTTAACTTGCTTGGTTATACGACTTGGGGCTGTATTGATCTAGTTTCCGCTGGAACGGGCGAGATGAACAAGCGCTATGGATTTATCTATGTGGATCGTGATAATGCAGGTCAAGGAAGTCTCAAACGGAGCAAGAAGAAATCCTTCTACTGGTACAAGGATGTCATTGTCAGCAATGGTGCAAGTATTAAGTAGAGCGCATTTGTTCACTATTTTTATAAAATCTTCTCCCTACTTTATAATGTGTGAAAAAGAGTTCAATTAGACCTGGCTTTTTGCTATAATGAGGTGAGAAAAATCAGACAGGAGAATAAGATGTCAGAACCATTATTTTTACAATCAGTTATGCAAGAAAAAATCTGGGGTGGAACCAAGCTACGTGATGAGTTTGGCTATGACATTCCAAGTGAAAAAATCGGAGAATACTGGGCTATTTCAGCCCACCCAAATGGAGTTTCTAAGGTAGCCAATGGGCGCTTTGAGGGAACAGACCTAGCTACTTTATATGCGGAACACCGTGAATTGTTTGGCAATCGTCCAGAACCTGTATTTCCACTCTTGACCAAGATACTCGACGCCAACGATTGGCTCAGTGTCCAAGTTCACCCAGACGATGCCTATGGACTAGAGCATGAAGGCGAGCTCGGGAAAACAGAGTGCTGGTACATCATCGCTGCGGATGAAGGTTCAGAGATTATCTATGGTCACAATGCCAAATCAAAAGAAGAACTTCGCCAGCAAATTGAGGACAAGAACTGGGATGCCTTGCTGACCAAAGTGCCTGTTAAGGCTGGAGACTTCTTCTATGTACCAAGTGGCACCATGCACGCTATCGGTGCAGGCATCTTGATTCTTGAAACCCAGCAGTCTAGCGATACCACCTACCGTGTCTATGACTTTGACCGCAAGGACGACAAGGGCAACTTGCGTGAACTTCACCTTGAAAAATCTATCGATGTTTTGAACATTGGCGAGCCTGCCAATAGCCGTCCTGTAGCTATCAAAGCTGATGATTTGCGTTCCACTCTTCTTGTGTCTAATGACTTCTTCGCCGTTTACAAGTGGGAAATCACTGGAAAAGTTGACTTTGAAAAGGCAGCTGACTATAGCTTGTTTAGCGTCTTGGCTGGTCAAGGTCAGCTTACTGTTGAAGGGAAAAACTACCCAATCCAAAAAGGTAGCCACTTTATCCTACCAAGTGATGTTGAAGCTTGGACCTTGGAAGGGCAAGGTTTGGAATTGATTGTTAGCCATCCATAAAAAAGAAAGGGCCTGAGTTTATTACTCAAGTCCTTTTTGATTACATAAATTGGGCGATGAAAACCACGATGATGATGATGGGAATGATGAAACGAAGGAGGAAGAGCCAGACTTGGAAAAGTCCTTGTTTCCATGCTCTTTTATCAAGATGGAGTTCCTCCTTAGCAAGAGCATTTTTAAAGATATAGCCTGTAAAGAGTGACAGGCAGAGAGCTCCAAATGGCATGAGGAGATTGGAAACCAAGAAGTCCATAGCATCAAAGAAGGTCTTCCCAAAAATGTGAACATCCGCCATGACCCCATAGGATAGAGCTGAAGGAATTCCAAAGACAAAGGTCAAGATTCCTAAAATGACACTCCATTTAGCACGCTTGCTGTTGTCCTGGTTGGTGATATTGCCCACATTGATTTCCAGCATGACGACAGAGGAAGTGACCGTCGCAAAGAGGAAGAGCAAGAGGAAGAGGATGTAGAAAATAGTTCCAAAAGGCATCTTGTCAAAGAGTTGAGGCAAGACGATAAAGAGCAGGCTTGGTCCCCCTTCAGACTGGATATTAAAGGCTGACATGGCTGGGAAAATGGCTAGACCTGCCATGATGGATACCGAGATGTTCATGGCTACGATGGAAATCCCTGACTGGACCAGATTGGTTTTCTTGTCCAAGTAGGATGCATAGGTCAGCATGGCTGTAACCCCTAGTGAGAGAGCAAAGAAAGATTGACCCAGAGCATAGAGGAGACCAGCGCTAGTTAGTTTTGAAAAGTCTGGTTTGAGAAAGTAGAGAACCCCTTCCATGGCATTTGGCAAGCTGAGAGAGCGCCCAATAATCACGACAAAGATGATAAAGAGTAGCGGCATCATGACTTTCGAAGCTCTTTCGATCCCTTTTTGAACCCCACGTGATACAATAAAGATATTCAACAAGATAAAGGCAGCTTGTGCGCCAAGGGCAATGGCTGGATTTGAAATGATTGAAGTAAATAACTGAGCATAATCACCCGTTCCACCAAGTTGGAACAATTTTCCAAACTCAATACCTAGATAGACTAAAATCCATCCTCCGATAACACTGTAAAAGGAGAGGAGGATAAAGAGGGCAAAGGCACCAATCCAACCGATAAAGTTGTACTTGCTATTGTTACCAAGTTTTCCAAAGGTTTTGATAGCGGAAACGCCAGCACTACGGCCAAGGGCAAACTCAGCCAGCAGGAGCGGGAAGCCGATTAAAATAGTGGAAATGAGAAAGACTAGTAAAAAGCCTCCCCCGCCATTAGCAGCAGTCATGTAGGGAAATTTCCAAACGGCACCAAGTCCGATGGCTGAACCAGCAGATGCTAGGATGAAGCCTAGTTTCGAGCCCCATTGCGATTTTTCTGACATAGTTGAAACTCCAATCTCGTTTTTAAAATAAGAAAAGGCTACTTGAGTTGTCAAATAGCCCTCTCTCAATAGCTCTTTATGAGCCTTCTGTTTGATTGATAGACTTGACTATCCTATCATGTTTTCTAAGGTCTGTCAAGAAAACCATTTTCAAGTTTTCACACCTTTCTCAAAAAGTTAAAAATTTTTCGCAAAAACGCTTGACTCTGACCTAAGGGGAGGGGTTATACTATTTCTTGTAAGGAGGAAATCATGTACCATATAAAAGAAGCTGCGCAGCTTTCAGGTGTCTCTGTTAAGACTCTGCATCACTACGATAAGATAGGGCTCTTGGTTCCCTTAAAGTCGAAAAATGGCTATCGAACCTATAGTCAAGAGGATTTGGAACGCCTTCAGGTTATTCTGTATTATAAATATCTAGGCTTTTCTTTAGAAAAAATAGCAGAGCTGTTAAAGGAAGAAAGGACAGATTTATTACCCCATTTGACTAGGCAGTTGGACTATCTAACTCGAGAAAGGCAACACCTGGATACCTTGATTTCCACCTTGCAAAAAACCATTCAAGAACAAAAAGGAGAAAGAAAAATGACGATTGAGGAAAAATTCACTGGATTTAGCTATCAAGACAATCAAAAATACCACCAAGAGGCGGTAGAGAAATATGGACAAGAAGTCATTGGACAAGCTCTCGAGCGCCAAAAAGGCCGCGAAGATGAGGCTACGACTGCCTTTAACCAAGTCTTTCAAACTTTGGCTCAAAATCTTCAAGATGGTCTGCCTGTAACAGCAGCTGAAAACCAAGAGCAAGCAGCTAAGCTCTTGCAAGCCCTTCGTACTTATGGATTTGACTGCTCCGTTGAAGTCTTCGGACATATTGGTAAAGGCTACGTCTACAACCCTGAGTTCAAGGAAAATATTGACAAATTTGGACCTGGAACAGCCCAGTACACATCAGATGTCATTGCAACTTACGTTCGGACACAGACAAAATAAAAATCAGCGGAGTTACCTCTGCTGATTTTTTCTGGTTTCAAGTACTATTTGGTTAATAGTTTTTCAACTACGATTAACTTTCGCATGGTCAGAACCACGCCAAACAATTTTTCAAGATAGTTGGTATTGAGCTTTTTTTGTTTTGCAGTTCTAGGAAGATAGAGGTAGAGACAGTAATCGCCTACACAGATTTCTTCCTCGCCGTAGTCAGTTTTCAATTTTTCTAGTGGCAGACTTTGGATAAGTCCTTGATAAAGAATTACATGCACACGATCATGAAGATAGTCTTCTTTAAATGGATTCTCATGAACAATCTTTTCAAAATCGTTCTTATTCTTGATAACCATTTTTAAGTCGGCCCCAATTTTTTCCTTTATCAAAGTATGAACGCGTTCTCGTATTTCTTCTAAATCTGAGTCACTCTCAAGAATGATATTCCCACTTTGAATATAGGTTCGAACGTGTTGAAAACCAGCTTCTGTCAAAATATCTACCAAATAAGACATTTTCGGGATAGCATTTTTTCCATTAGGAGTAACGCCTCTTAGTAAAATAATATGTTCCAAAGGACTTCCTTTCTTATTTGGTATTTATTGGATTGGAGCCTGCCACCCAGCCGGTACAGAGGGCAGAAGTGATGTTAAAGCCACCCGTGTGGGCATTGATATCCAGGACCTCACCAGCAAAGTGGAGCCCAGGTACCAGCTTGCTTTCCAGAGTTTTAGGATTGATTTCCTTAAGACTGACACCGCCTTTGGTGACAAAGGACTTGGCCAATGACATTTTACCAGTGACAGGAATTTTGAGAGCCTTGATAGATTGGACAAGTTGCTCGCGTTCTTTTTCAGTTAGCTGTTTAACTTTGTCAGGATAGCCTTGCACAAAGAACTCTGCTAAACGTTCTGGCAACAAAGTTTTTAAAGCATTTTTCAAGAATTTTTCTCGATTTTCCTCTAGAAATGCCAACAAGTCGCTCTCAGAAAGTTGAGGCAAGACATCGAGTGAGAGAAGCTCTCCGCCCTTGACAAAGCTAGACATGCGTAGGGCAGCAGGGCCCGACAAACCAAAGTGGGTAAAGAGCAGATCGTGAGTGATGACATGCTTACCATAGCTTAAGGTCACATCGTCTAGTGAAATCCCCTGAAGCGCTTTGTGTGGAAAATCAGTCAACAAAGGACTCTCAGCAGCCTCAAGCTCGGTAATGGTGTGCTTAAAATGGCGAGCAATCTCGTGACCAAAACCAGTCGAACCAGTCGAAGGATAAGACTTACCACCTGTTGTGACAATGAGTTTATCACAAGTGAAGCTTTGGTCTGCAGACTTGAGGATAAACTGGTTATCTACCTTCTTAACCGAAACAATCTCCGTTTGAGTAGCCACTTGACCACCTAGTTCAGTGATTTTCTTTTCTAGTGTCTCGATAATAGTCCGAGACTTGTCACTAGCAGGAAAGACGCGTCCGTGATCCTCAACCTTAAGTTTAACACCATTTTCCGTAAAAAAGTTGATAATATCATGGTTATCGAACTGAGAGAAGACACTGTATAGAAAGCGCCCGTTACCAGGAATTCCAGCCATTAGGTCATCTAAAGTTCCATTGTTGGTTACATTACAACGACCACCGCCTGTTCCAGCTAATTTTTTGCCAAGTTTCCGATTTTTTTCGATGAGAAGAGTTTTCTGATCATAAAAGCTACTGGAAATTGTAGCCATCATGCCAGCAGGTCCACCACCGATGACAATAGTATCAAAATGTTTCATAGCTCTATTGTACCACAAAAAACAAGAGATGCTTGGCATCTCTTGTTGCTCATAATCTTAGTTAATTTCATATCCCATCAACAAACCGCCATCTTCTGCATAGAAACTGCAGAGACCAGACGTAGGGATGATTTTGATATCCGCTTGTGGGAAGGTTTCCAGCAAGCGTTCTGACAATTGCTGACAGAATTTTTCATTGCTGCAATGAGCCATGACGATACGGCCACCAGCGTAGCCAGCCTTGATGAGTTCTTCATAGGCTGCTTGAAGGGATTTTTTTGGTCCACGCGCTTTTTGTAGCAGTTCTAAGGTTCCAGTTTCACTTGCTTCCCCAACCATACGGATGTTGAGAAGGCCAACAACTGTACCGATCAGCTTACTCAAACGGCCATTCTTGACCAAGTTATCAACTTTAGCAAGAACAAAGAGCAATTTCGTTTTTTCTTGGTAGGCTGTAATAGCTTCAACAATTTCTTCAAAAGAAAGTCCTTGATCAATCAAGTCATTGATTTTTTCGACAATCAAGTCAACTTCACCACCTGCAGACAATGTATCGATCACATGAATCTGAGTGTCAGGATGTTCTTCCAGATAGATATTCTTAGCGAGCTGTGCACTATTATGGCTACCTGAAAGAGTACCAGTGATAGTAACGACAAAGATATGCTTAGCACCTTCAAATGCTCGCAAGTAATCATCAGGGCTAGGACAAGCTGATTTTGAAGCCTCAGAAGTCGCATACATGGTTTCCATCATTTGGTCAATGTCAAGATTGGCATCATCTATAAAGACCTGATCAGCTACTTGAATGGTTAAAGGAACACTAACAAATTCCGTATCAATAGCAGGAGTTGCCAGTTGACGATAATCACAACCAGAGTCAGCTACAATCTTCCAAGTCATAGAAATTCTCCATCTTTGTCACTTATACATTGACAAAGGTTCTGTCTTTTTTTACAATTATATCATGAAAGCCCTTGAAACAAAAGTACCACCTCTCTGTTGTCACAAGTAGAAAGAAATTGTTATGTCTGAACGTAAAATATCTGAAAAATCTCTTGAAAATCTCAGAAAATCAAATCAAGAATCCAATTTTTTAACCAGAGAAGCAATCGAGACGGCTCTTTTGCAACTTCTAGAGAAAAAAGACTTGGCCAAGATCAGCATTTCGGAGCTGGTCAAACGAGCGGGCGTCTCTCGTGCCGCCTTCTATCGTAACTATGACTCTAAAGAAGAAATTTTGGAAAGCGTCTTTAAACGTAGTGTTCATAATATCATGGAACAGCTCAGCCATTACGATGTCAAAACAGACCTTTATCTGGTCTGGGTACACCTTTTCCGCGCAGCCAAGAAAGAAGCCAAGGTTATCCAACTTGCTCTGGATTACCACTTGGAAAAGATTTTCGTACAAGCCATGCAGGAATTTCTGGAAAAATATCACGGAAAATCAAAAGGCGTCAGCAGCTACCTTCATTCCTTTTGGAGTTCTGCCATCGTATCGGTTCTGCTCAAATGGATCAAGGATGGCATGAAGGTTCCAGCTGAAAAGATTGCCGATTTACGCTTGCCATTTTTCAAAAAATAGGGGATAAGGAGAAGAATTATGACAGAAAAAAGACTGGCTTGGGATGAGTACTTTGCAGCCCAGGCCTTACTGATTGCCAATCGTTCGACCTGCAAACGTGCCAAGGTGGGATCTGTCCTAGTCAAGGATAATAAGGTGATTTCAACAGGCTACAATGGTTCTGTATCAGGAACGGAGCACTGTATCGACCACGAATGTTTAGTCATTGAAGGCCACTGTGTCCGAACCCTTCATGCTGAGGTTAATGCTATTCTCCAAGGGGCTGAACGAGGGGTTCCTAGAGGATTTACAGCCTATGTGACCCATTTCCCTTGTCTGAACTGCACCAAACAACTGCTACAAGTTGGTTGTAAGCGCGTGGTTTATATCAACCAGTACCGAATGGATGACTATGCCCAGTACCTTTATCAAGAAAAAGGCACCGAGTTGACCCATTTACCATTAGAGACTGTTCAGACAGCTCTTCAAGAGGCAGATTTGATTTAAAAATTAATTAAAATAAATGGTTTAGAAAGCTTTTTAAACCGTTTTTTGATATAATAAGAAGAATAAATTGAAAGAAGGAACTCAGAAAATGGGAAAAATTGAAGTCATTAATCATCCACTCATTCAACACAAATTGTCTATCTTGCGTCGTACAGATACTTCTACAAAAGCTTTTCGTGAACTAGTAGATGAGATCGCAATGTTGATGGGATATGAAGTGCTTCGTGATCTTCCACTTGAAGACGTGGAAATCGAAACACCTATCACAAAGACTGTTCAAAAACAATTGGCTGGTAAAAAATTGGCGATTGTCCCAATCTTGCGTGCAGGTATCGGGATGGTAGATGGCCTCTTGAGCTTGGTTCCGGCAGCCAAAGTTGGTCATATCGGTATGTACCGTGATGAAGAAACCCTTCAACCAGTTGAATACTTGGTGAAATTACCTGAGGATATTGACCAACGTCAAATCTTTGTCGTTGATCCAATGTTGGCAACAGGTGGCTCAGCAATCTTGGCAGTAGATTCCCTTAAAAAACGTGGTGCTTCAAATATCAAGTTTGTCTGCCTAGTATCTGCTCCAGAAGGTGTGAAAGCCCTTCAAGAAGCACACCCAGATGTAGAAATTTTTACTGCGGCCTTGGATGAACGCTTGAACGAACACGGTTATATCGTTCCAGGTCTTGGAGATGCTGGAGACCGCTTGTTTGGTACTAAATAAAATTCCAAAGTAAATATTGAAACTAGAAGTTCGTTTTTGACTTGAAAGGAGGTTGAGTTTTTGTTTCTGTTTAGAGAATAGAGCAAAAATTTGACCTTTTTTGACCAAAAAGATATAATAGTTCTGTATTGAGTCGTAAGACTAAGAAAATTCAACATTAAAAGGAGAAATGAATGATTCCTGTAGTTATTGAACAAACAAGCCGTGGAGAACGTTCCTATGATATTTACTCTCGTCTTCTGAAAGACCGCATTATCATGCTAACAGGTCCAGTTGAAGACAACATGGCCAACTCCGTTATTGCCCAATTACTTTTCTTGGATGCCCAAGATAGCACAAAAGATATTTATCTTTATGTCAACACACCTGGAGGATCTGTTTCAGCTGGTTTGGCAATCGTTGATACCATGAACTTTATCAAGGCAGATGTCCAAACTATCGTTATGGGGATGGCTGCATCTATGGGTACTGTCATCGCATCAAGCGGTGCAAAAGGCAAACGTTTCATGCTTCCAAATGCAGAGTATATGATTCACCAACCAATGGGTAGTACAGGTGGTGGTACCCAACAAACCGATATGGCAATCGCTGCAGAGCACTTGCTTAAAACTCGTAAGACTTTGGAGCAAATCCTTGCAGATAACTCTGGTAAATCAGTCGAGCAAATTCATGCAGATGCAGAACGTGATTACTGGATGAGTGCCCAAGAAACACTTGAATATGGCTTTATCGATGAAATCATGGCCAATAATTCGTTAAGCTAAGCAACCTAGAAAGCAAACTCGACGGAGTTTGCTTTTTTTGATATAATAGGAGAAGATTTCTTAGAAAGAGGATTCCTCATGTTTGAAAAAACAAATCGATCAGGATTAATCATCTATCTCTACTATAATCGAGATGCAAAAAAAATTCAGGAATACGGTGATATCTGTTACCATTCCAAAAAACATCGTTACTTGCAGCTCTATGTTCCAACTAAGGAGTTAGATGACTTAGTTGAGAGATTAGGTAAGGAAAGATATATCAAGAAAATTAGACGTTGCCATATTCAAGAGCTAGAAACTCCCTTCGTTGGGAATCTCTATCGTAACGAAGAAAACGTTATCATTTAAAAAAGTTAAACAAATATATTGACAATTTTCTGATAATTCGGTATATTCTTAACATACAATTTTTGAAACAACTATAAGGAGATTAAAAATGAAGAAAAAATTTGCCCTATCTTTTGTGGCTCTTGCTAGTGTGGCTCTTCTTGCTGCCTGTGGAGAGGTCAAGTCAGGAGCGTCAAACACAACTGGAAATCCAGTAGACGAAAAAACAATTAAAATCGGTTTTAACTTTGAAGAGACAGGTGCTGTGGCAGCTTACGGTACAGCTGAACAAAAAGGTGCCCAACTTGCTGTAGACGAAATCAACGCTGCAGGTGGAATTGATGGAAAACAAATCGAAGTTGTAGACAAAGACAACAAGTCAGAAACTGCTGAAGCAGCTTCTGTTACAACAAACCTTGTTACCCAATCAAAAGTAGCAGCTATTGTAGGACCTGCGACATCTGGTGCAACTGCTGCAGCTGTAGCTAACGCTACTAAAGCTGGAGTTCCATTGATTTCACCAAGTGCTACTCAAGACGGTTTGACTAAAGGTCAAGATTACCTATTTATCGGAACATTCCAAGATAGCTTCCAAGGGAAGATTATTTCTAACTATGTAACAAACAAATTGAATGCTAAGAAGGTTGTTCTTTATACTGACAACGCTAGTGACTATGCTAAAGGTATTGCTAAATCTTTCCGCGAAGCCTACAAGGGTGAGATTGTAGCAGATGAAACATTCGTAGCAGGTGATACTGACTTCCAAGCAGCCCTTACTAAAATGAAAGGGAAAGAGTTTGACGCTATCGTAGTTCCAGGTTACTACACAGAAGCTGGTAAAATTGTAAACCAAGCTCGTGGTATGGGAATTGATAAACCAATCATTGGTGGTGATGGATTTAACGGTGAAGAATTTGTTCAACAAGCAACTGCTGAAAGAGCATCAAACATTTACTTCATCTCAGGATTCTCAACCACAGTTGATGTTTCTGCAAAAGCTAAAGCTTTCCTTGAAGCATATCGTGCTAAATACAACGAAGAACCTTCAACATTCTCAGCTTTGGCCTATGACTCAGTTTACCTAGTAGCAAATGCTGCAAAAGGTGCTAAAAACTCAGGTGAAATCAAGGACAACCTTGCTAAAACCAAAGATTTTGATGGTGTAACTGGTCAAACAAGCTTTGATGCTGACCACAATACAGTGAAAACTGCTTACATGATGACCATGAACAATGGTAAAGTTGAAGAAGCAGAAGTTGTAAAACCATAACATTAGAATAGTACTTGAAATGGGGAATGAGCCTTTGACTCACTCCCTGTTTCGGTGTTTATGAACTTGTGAAAATAATGAAATTTTCTAAAAAATAACGATAGAAAAGAGTGAATGCTATGCTCCAACAACTTGTGAATGGTCTAATTCTGGGTAGTGTTTATGCACTTTTGGCTCTGGGTTATACCATGGTTTATGGAATTATCAAACTCATCAACTTCGCCCATGGCGATATTTACATGATGGGTGCCTTTATTGGTTACTTTTTGATTAATTCTTTCCAAATGGATTTCTTTTTAGCTTTAATTATTTCAATGGCAGGGACCGCGCTGCTTGGTGTTGTGATTGAGTTTCTTGCCTACCGTCCTTTACGACACTCTACACGTATTGCTGTATTGATTACTGCCATCGGAGTGTCTTTCCTACTGGAATACGGAATGGTTTATCTAGTAGGCGCCAATACTCGTGCCTTCCCTCAAGCAATTGAAACAGTCCGCTTTGACTTGGGACCAATTAGCTTGACAAATGTTCAATTGATGATTTTAGCAGTTTCTATATTGTTAATGGTTTTATTGCAATTGATCGTCAAAAAAACAAAAATGGGGAAAGCCATGCGTGCGGTATCAGTTGATAGTGACGCAGCTCAATTGATGGGAATTAATGTAAATCGTACAATCAGCTTTACCTTTGCTTTGGGTTCAGCTCTTGCTGGTGCAGCAGGTGTCCTCATTGCCCTTTACTACAACTCTCTTGAACCTTTGATGGGTGTGACTCCAGGTCTAAAATCATTCGTTGCGGCCGTACTGGGTGGTATCGGGATTATTCCTGGTGCAGCTCTAGGGGGATTTGTGATTGGCTTGTTGGAAACATTTGCTACTGCCTTCGGTATGTCTGATTTCCGTGATGCTATCGTATATGGGATCTTGCTTTTGATTCTGATTGTTCGACCTGCAGGTATCCTTGGTAAGAATGTGAAAGAGAAGGTGTAAACAATGAAGACAAATCTTAAAGTAAATATTCTCTGGTTATTCCTTCTGTTAGCGGGTTATGGATTGATTAGTGTACTGGTTTCTGCTGGTGTTCTCAATCTATTCCATGTCCAAATTTTAGAACAAATTGGGATTAATATCATCCTTGCAGTAGGTTTGAACTTAATCGTTGGTTTTTCAGGACAATTCTCACTTGGTCATGCAGGTTTTATGGCGATTGGGGCTTATGCAGCAGCGATTATTGGTTCAAAATCACCAACCTATGGTGCCTTCTTTGGAGCAATGGTCTTGGGTGCCTTGATTTCTGGTGCAGTCGCTTTGCTCGTTGGGATTCCAACGCTCCGTTTGAAGGGTGACTACCTGGCTGTTGCGACACTAGGTGTTTCAGAAATCATTCGTATCTTTATTATTAATGGTGGTAGTTTGACCAACGGTGCCGCTGGTATCTTGGGTATTCCAAACTTTACCAACTGGCAAATGGTTTATCTATTTGTGGTGATCACAACTATTGCAACCCTCAACTTCTTACGTAGTCCAATTGGACGCTCTACTCTATCTGTTCGTGAGGATGAGATTGCTGCAGAGTCTGTTGGGGTAAACACTACAAAAATCAAGATTATCGCTTTTGTCTTTGGTGCCGTTACAGCAAGTATTGCTGGTTCACTTCAGGCTGGTTTTATCGGATCTGTTGTCCCAAAAGATTACACCTTTATTAATTCCATCAACGTGTTGATTATCGTTGTATTTGGCGGACTTGGATCGATTACTGGTACCATCGTTTCAGCGATTGTTTTAGGAATTTTAAATATGCTCCTTCAAGATGTGGCTAGCGTACGTATGATCATCTACGCGTTGGCTCTTGTATTGGTCATGATCTTCAGACCAGGTGGACTTCTTGGCACATGGGAATTGAGTCTATCACGTTTCTTTAAAAAATCTAAGAAGGAGGGACAAAACTAATGGCATTACTTGAAGTTAAACAGTTAACCAAACATTTTGGCGGTCTAACAGCTGTTGGAGATGTCACTCTTGAATTGAACGAGGGAGAATTGGTTGGTCTGATTGGACCAAACGGGGCTGGTAAAACGACCCTTTTCAATCTCTTGACCGGTGTTTATGAACCAAGCGAAGGTACTGTGACACTAGATGGTCACCTCCTAAATGGGAAAACTCCCTATAAGATTGCTTCACTTGGTCTCAGTCGTACTTTCCAAAATATTCGTTTGTTCAAGGACTTGACAGTTTTGGAAAATGTTTTGATTGCATTTAGCAATCATCATAAACAACATGTCCTTGCGAGCTTCCTACGCCTACCAGCTTTTTATAAGAATGAGGAAGAATTAAAAAGCAAAGCTTTGGACTTGCTGAAGATTTTTGATTTGGATGGTGACGCAAATACTCTTGCCAAGAATCTGGCCTATGGTCAACAACGTCGATTAGAAATCGTTCGTGCTCTGGCAACTGAACCCAAGATTCTCTTTTTGGATGAACCTGCAGCTGGTATGAATCCACAAGAAACAGCTGAATTGACAGAATTGATCCGTCGTATCAAAGATGAATTTAAAATTACCATCATGCTCATTGAACACGACATGAATTTGGTTATGGAAGTCACTGAGCGTATCTATGTTCTTGAATATGGTCGGTTGATTGCTCATGGGACTCCGGATGAGATCAAGAACAACAAACGCGTTATCGAAGCTTATCTAGGAGGTGAAGCCTGATGTCTATGTTAAAAGTTGAAAACCTCTCTGTGCATTACGGTATGATCCAAGCAGTTCGTGATGTAAGTTTCGAGGTTAATGAAGGTGAAGTTGTTTCCTTGATTGGTGCTAATGGTGCTGGTAAAACAACCATTCTTCGTACCCTTTCAGGTTTGGTTCGTCCAAGTGCTGGTAAAATTCAGTTTTTGGGAAAAGAAATTCAAAAGTTGCCTGCACAAAAAATCGTGGCAGATGGTCTTTCACAAGTTCCTGAGGGACGCCATGTTTTTCCAGGCTTGACTGTTATGGAAAATCTAGAAATGGGAGCTTTCTTGAAGAAAAATCGTGAAGAAAATCAAGCCAACTTGAAAAAAGTTTTCTCACGCTTCCCACGTTTGGAAGAACGTAAAAACCAAGATGCGGCAACTCTTTCAGGTGGTGAACAGCAGATGCTGGCTATGGGACGCGCTCTCATGTCTACACCTAAGCTCCTTCTCTTGGATGAGCCGTCAATGGGACTTGCCCCGATCTTTATCCAAGAAATTTTCGATATCATTCAAGATATTCAGAAGCAAGGCACAACGGTTCTCCTAATTGAACAGAACGCAAACAAGGCCCTTGCTATCTCTGACCGTGGTTATGTACTTGAAACAGGCAAGATTGTCCTATCAGGAACAGGAAAAGAACTCGCAGCATCAGATGAAGTCAGAAAAGCATATCTAGGTGGCTAAAAAGGTCCGGGGGACCTTTTTAGTCGGCGGATAAGGATTGCGCACGTAATCCTCCAATCCAGTAGATTGTTTTAGTCGGCGGATAAGAATTGCATAAGCAATTCTCCTCTAGTCTGGGAGACTAGTTTAGGTTGTGGATGGAGATGATAATAGGTTTTCAATACTAGTTGCTAGTATCCTTAACAACTGAAAGAAATATAAATAATGTTTGCTAACTTGCACATATAGAGCTCTAGATAAGAGCTCTTTTTTGTAAAAGACTCAGATTATTCAAAATCTTGGAAAAGAGATGAAAGCGTTTGATAGATTTTCTAAGAAAGTGTATAATAAAAGTAGCAATATAGAAGGAGAAGTCTCATGGCAGTTAAAGATTTCATGACCCGTAAGGTAGTTTATATCAGTCCAGATACGACTGTAGCACACGCAGCAGATTTGATGCGCGAGCAAGGTTTGCACCGTTTACCTGTTATCGAAAACGATCAATTAGTTGGATTGGTAACAGAAGGCACCATTGCGGAAGCCAGCCCATCTAAAGCAACCAGTCTCTCTATCTATGAGATGAATTATCTTCTGAATAAAACCAAAGTAAAAGATGTAATGATTCGAGATGTCGTGACGGTTTCTGGCTATGCTAGTCTAGAAGATGCGACCTACCTGATGCTGAAAAATAAAATTGGGATATTGCCAGTCGTAGACAATCATCAGGTCTACGGCGTCATTACAGACCGCGATGTTTTTCAGGCTTTCTTGGAAATCGCCGGATACGGAGAAGAGGGGATTCGCGTTCGTTTCATTACAGAAAATGAAGTCGGAGTACTGGGGAAAATTGTAGCTTTAATTGTAGAAGAGGATTTAAATATTTCCCATACTGTAAACATTCCACGTAAGGATGGCAAGGTCGTCATCGAAGTTCAAATTGATGGAAAAATCGATTTGACTGCATTAAAGGAAAAGTTTGAAAAAGAAGGAATTCAAGTGGAGGAGATTACTCATACCTCTGCCAAAGTCCTTTAAACAAGAGGCTTTAGAGCCTCTTTTCTTCTGCCATCAAAAGCGGTGAAAAGCAAAATATGGAAAGAAATGAGAGATTATGGTATAATAAAACGATATGAAAAGGAGTATCTATGGACATTTCAGAAATTCGTCAAAAAATTGACGCAAATCGTGAAAAATTAGCTTCTTTTAGGGGGTCTCTTTGACCTCGAAGGCTTAGAGGAAGAGATTGCCATCTTGGAAAACAAGATGACAGAACCTGATTTTTGGAACGATAATATCGCGGCCCAAAAAACGTCGCAAGAATTGAATGAATTAAAAAACACCTACAATACCTTCCGTAAAATGGAAGAGTTGCAGGATGAAGTTGAGATTTTATTGGACTTTTTAGCAGAAGACGAGTCAGTCCATGATGAACTGGTCGAACAGTTGACAGAACTGGATATGATGATGACCAGCTACGAGATGACCCTTCTCTTGTCAGAACCTTATGACCATAATAATGCAATCTTGGAAATCCATCCAGGATCTGGTGGTACTGAGGCACAGGACTGGGGCGATATGTTGCTTCGTATGTATACTCGTTATGGAAATGCCAAAGGCTTTAAAGTAGAAGTCTTGGATTACCAAGCTGGTGATGAAGCAGGTATCAAGTCTGTGACCTTGTCTTTTGAAGGACCCAATGCTTATGGCCTACTTAAATCAGAAATGGGTGTTCACCGTTTAGTCCGTATTTCGCCATTTGACTCTGCCAAACGTCGCCATACCTCTTTCACATCTGTAGAAGTAATGCCAGAGTTGGATGATACCATCGAAGTGGAGATTCGTGAAGATGATATCAAAATGGATACCTTCCGTTCAGGTGGTGCTGGTGGACAAAACGTCAATAAGGTTTCAACAGGTGTGCGTTTGACACACATTCCTACGGGAACTGTCGTCCAATCAACGGTCGATCGTACCCAGTATGGAAATAGAGATCGTGCCATGAAGATGTTGCAGGCTAAGCTCTATCAAATGGAGCAAGAAAAGAAAGCTGCGGAAGTTGATTCCCTTAAAGGTGAGAAAAAAGAAATCACATGGGGAAGCCAAATCCGTTCATATGTTTTCACGCCTTATACTATGGTAAAAGATCACCGTACAAGCTTTGAAGTTGCTCAGGTAGATAAGGTGATGGATGGAGACCTTGATGGTTTTATCGATGCCTACCTCAAGTGGCGAATCAGCTAAGATAGAAAGGAACTCATATGTCAATCATTGAAATGAGAGATGTTGTCAAAAAGTATGACAATGGAACGACTGCCCTGCGTGGTGTATCTGTTACTATTGAACCAGGAGAGTTTGCCTATATCGTAGGACCTTCTGGAGCAGGTAAGTCAACCTTTATTCGAGCTTTATATCGAGAAGTAAAGATCGAAAAAGGAAGCCTATCAGTTGCAGGCTTTAATTTAGTTAAAATTAAGAAGAAAGATGTCCCACTACTACGTCGTAGTGTCGGGGTAGTCTTTCAGGATTACAAACTTTTGCCTAAGAAGACCGTTTATGAGAATATTGCCTATGCAATGGAAGTAATCGGTGAGAGCCGTCGCAATATCAAAAAACGTGTTATGGAAGTATTGGACCTGGTTGGTTTGAAACATAAGGTTCGCTCTTTCCCTAATGAACTCTCAGGTGGAGAGCAGCAACGGATTGCGATTGCTCGCGCGATTGTCAACAATCCTAAAGTATTGATTGCCGATGAACCAACGGGAAACTTGGACCCAGATAATTCATGGGAAATTATGAATCTGTTGGAACGCATCAATCTCCAAGGTACTACTGTCTTGATGGCAACTCACAATAGCCAGATTGTAAATACCTTGCGCCACCGTGTCATTGCCATTGAAAATGGCCGTGTCGTTCGTGACGAAGCTAAAGGAGAATATGGATACGATGATTAGTAGATTTTTTCGCCATTTATTTGAATCATTAAAAAGTTTAAAACGAAATGGCTGGATGACAGTAGCAGCAGTGAGTTCGGTTATGATTACCTTAACACTCGTTGCCCTGTTTGCATCTGTAATTTTTAATACAGCAAAACTGGCTACCGACATTGAAAACAACGTTCGGGTCATGGTTTACATTCGTAAGGATGTAGCTGATAACAGTGAAACGATTGAAAAAGAAGGTCAGACAGTTACCAATAATGACTACCACAAGGTCTATGATGCTTTGAAAGCTATGCCTGCTGTTAAAAGTGTTACCTTCTCAAGTAAAGAAGAACAGTACGAAAAACTAACGGAAACAATGGGTGACGATTGGAAGGTCTTTGAAGGGGATGCAAACCCTCTCTATGATGCTTATGTCGTTGATACAAATTCTCCGAGTGATGTTAAAACTGTAGCTGAAGAAGCTAAAAAAATTGAGGGAGTATCAGAGGTTCAAGATGGTGGAGCCAACACTCAAAGACTTTTTGAACTAGCTTCCTTTATCCGTGTTTGGGGATTGGTTATTGCAGGGCTCTTGATTTTTATCGCAGTCTTTCTCATTTCCAATACCATTCGTATCACTATTATTTCACGTAGTCGTGAGATTCAGATCATGCGTCTTGTAGGAGCGAAAAATGGCTATATCCGTGGTCCATTCTTGCTAGAAGGTGCTTTTATTGGCTTGCTTGGTGCAGCGATTCCTTCAGTCCTTGTATTCTTTGTTTACAATATGGTTTATCAATCGGTCAATAAATCCTTGGTAGGTCAAAACTTGTCAATGATTACACCGGATGTGTTTATCCCTCTGATGACAGTCCTATTATTTGTAATCGGAATTTTCATTGGTTCAATTGGTTCAGGGATTTCAATGCGTCGATTCTTGAAGATCTAGTTGGATTTAAATGCAAATTGCAGAACAAATCAGAAAAATAATACATATTTAAAAGAGAAGTTTTCGTAAACTTCTCTTTTTCTTTTTTAAAAATTAAAAAAAATAGACAATTTTTTTATAAAAGCCTTTACAAAAAAAATAAAAGTGGTATAATTAATACATAACCAAATGCAAACGTTTTCGTAAAACGTTTGCCTAAATAAAATAAAGGAGATTTGAATGATGAAAGCTACATTCAAAAATGTCTTGTCTTTCGAATTTTGGCAAAAATTCGGTAAGGCTTTAATGGTGGTTATCGCCGTTATGCCAGCGGCGGGATTGATGATCTCAATCGGTAAATCAATCGTGATGATCGACCCAAACCTTGCTCCTCTAGTGATTACAGGTGGAATCCTTGAGCAAATTGGTTGGGGGGTTATCGGTAACCTTCACATCTTGTTTGCCCTTGCTATTGGGGGAAGCTGGGCAAAAGAACGTGCAGGTGGTGCATTTGCAGCCGGACTTGCCTTTATCTTGATTAACCGTATCACAGGTACTATCTTCGGTGTTACAGGTGATATGTTGAAAAACCCTGAAGCAATGGTTACTACCTTCTTTGGTGGTTCAATCAAGGTTGCTGACTACTTTATCAGCGTTCTTGAGGCACCAGCGCTTAACATGGGGGTTTTCGTAGGGATTATCTCTGGTTTTGTTGGGGCAACAGCTTATAACAAATACTACAACTTCCGTAAACTTCCTGATGCCCTTTCATTCTTCAATGGTAAACGTTTCGTACCATTCGTCGTTATTCTTCGTTCAACTATTGCTGCAATTGTACTTGCTGCCTTTTGGCCAGTAGTTCAAACAGGTATCAACAACTTTGGTATTTGGATTGCCAACTCACAAGAAACTGCTCCAGTTCTTGCACCATTCTTGTATGGTACTTTGGAACGTTTGCTCTTGCCATTCGGTCTTCACCACATGTTGACTATCCCAATGAACTATACAGCTCTTGGTGGAACATACGAAGTGTTAACTGGTGCTGCAAAAGGAACACAAGTATTTGGTCAAGATCCACTTTGGCTTGCATGGGTAACTGACCTTGTTAACCTTAAAGGTTCAAATGCTGACCAATACCAACACCTTCTTACAACAGTCACTCCAGCTCGTTTCAAAGTTGGACAAATGATCGGTTCATTTGGTATCTTGATGGGTGTCATCGTTGCTATCTACCGCAATGTTGATGCTGACAAGAAACACCAATACAAGGGTATGATGATTGCGACAGCCCTTGCAACATTCTTGACAGGGGTTACTGAACCTATCGAGTATATGTTCATGTTCATCGCAACACCGCTTTACCTTGTTTATGCAGTAGTTCAAGGTGCTGCCTTTGCTATGGCAGATATTGTTCACCTTCGTGTCCACTCATTCGGTTCAATTGAATTCTTGACTCGTACACCATTGGCAATTAATGCTGGTATTGGTATGGATATCGTTAACTTTATCTGGGTAACTGTTCTCTTTGCGGTTATCATGTACTTCATTGCCAACTTCATGATCAAGAAATTCAACTACGCAACTCCAGGACGTAACGGAAACTACGAAACAGCTGAAGGAGCATCAGAAGAAGCAGCTCCTGGAACTCCAAAAGTTGCAGCAGCTTCTCAAGCCGTAAACATCATTAACCTTCTTGGTGGTCGTGCAAATATCGTAGATGTGGATGCATGTATGACTCGTCTTCGTGTAACTGTTAAAGATGCAGATCGCGTTGGTACTGAGGAACAATGGAAAGCAGAAGGAGCTATGGGTCTTGTCATGAAAGGACAAGGTGTCCAAGCTATCTACGGACCAAAAGCTGACGTATTGAAATCTGATATCCAAGATATCCTTGACTCAGGGGAAGTAATTCCTGAAACTCTTCCAAGTCAAATGACAGAAACTCAACAAAATACTGTCCATTTCAAAGGTGTAACTGAGGAAGTTTACTCAGTAGCTGACGGTCAAGTTGTTGCTTTGGAACAAGTGGAAGATCCAGTTTTTGCTCAAAAAATGATGGGTGATGGATTTGCAGTAGAGCCAGCAAATGGTAACATTGTATCTCCAGTTACTGGTACTGTATCAAGTATCTTCCCAACAAAACACGCTCTTGGTCTTGTCACTGACTCAGGTCTTGAAGTGCTTGTTCATATTGGTTTGGATACAGTAAGTCTTGAAGGAAAACCATTTACTGTTCATGTCTCTGAAGGACAAAAAGTGGTTGCTGGTGATCTTCTTGTCACAGCTGACTTAGATGCTATTCGAGAAGCAGGACGCAAAACATCAACAGTGGTTGTCTTCACAAATGGTGATGTCCTTAAATCAGTTAAATTAGAACAAACAGGTTCTCTTGCAGCTAAAACAGCAGTTGCTAAAGTAGAATTGTAATATACTTGGGGTTGGAAGCTGTTTTCCAACCTCTTGTTTTAGGAGAAAAGCATGAAATTTCTAACACTCAATACCCACAGTTGGATGGAGAAGGAAGCAGAGGAAAAATTCCAAATCTTACTCCAAGACATTCTTGATAAGGATTATGATTTGATTTGTTTCCAAGAAATCAATCAAGAAATGACTTCGCCTGAGGTAGAGGTTAACAATCACTATCAAGCTTTACCATCAGCAGAACCCATTCATCAGGACCACTATGTCCGACTTCTGGTTGAAAAATTGTCTGAGAAAGGGAAAAACTACTACTGGACTTGGGCTTACAATCATGTTGGCTATGACCGCTACCATGAAGGCGTAGCCATCTTATCCAAAACACCTATTAAGGCGCGTGAGATTTTGGTATCAGATGTAGATGATCCAACGGACTACCATACTCGTCGCGTTGCCTTGGCTGAGACAGAGGTTGAAGGTAAGGAACTTGCTCTTGCAAGCGTTCATCTCTCTTGGTGGGATAAAGGTTTCCAAGAAGAATGGGCACGATTTGAGGCTGTACTAAAAGAGTTGAACAAACCTCTGATTTTAGCAGGTGATTTTAATAATCCAGCTGGGCAGGAAGGTTATCAAGCGATTTTAGCTAGCCCATTAGGATTACAAGATGCTTTTGAAGTTGCGAAAGAAAGAAGTGGTAGCTATACCGTTCCACCAGAAATTGATGGCTGGAAAGGTAATTCTGAACCACTACGAATCGACTACGTCTTTACGACAAAAGAGTTAGAAGTAGAAAGTTTGCAAGTAGTTTTTGATGGTCAAAATAGCCCACAAGTCAGTGATCATTATGGTTTGAATGCTGTATTGACCTGGAAATAATGAAAGAGGTTGGAATCAGAGATTCCAACCTTTTAAGCTACTTGAATCTTTACTACAGAACTGAGACTCAAATGGGACTACTGCAATAGGACAAAATATGGTATAATTGAAAGGATAGAATCGAGGATAGTATGTCATTTAAGAAATTTCAATTTAAAAATTATATAGTAGAAGCCTTGGAGGAGTTGAAATTTGCAACTCCTACAGAGGTACAAGAAAAATTAATCCCTATTGTACTGGCAGGTCGTGACTTGGTGGGCGAGTCGAAAACAGGTTCAGGTAAGACTCATACTTTCTTGTTACCGATTTTCCAGCAATTAGATGAAGCTAGCGATAGTGTGCAAGCGGTCATTACTGCACCAAGTCGTGAGTTGGCCACTCAAATATACCAAGCAGCTCGTCAGATTGCAGCTCACTCAGATGTCGAAGTTCGTGTGGTTAATTATGTGGGTGGTACGGATAAGGCGCGTCAGATTGAAAAACTTGCCAGCAACCAGCCTCATATCGTTATCGGAACGCCAGGTCGTATCTATGACTTGGTCAAATCTGGTGATTTGGCTATTCACAAGGCCAAGACCTTTGTAATTGATGAAGCCGATATGACCTTGGATATGGGATTCTTGGAAACCGTTGATAAGATTGCAGGAAGCCTTCCAAAAGACTTGCAATTCATGGTCTTTTCAGCAACTATTCCACAAAAATTGCAACCGTTCTTGAAGAAATACTTGTCAAATCCTGTCATGGAAAAAATCAAGACTAAGACAGTCATCTCAGATACCATTGATAACTGGTTGATTTCGACCAAGGGCCGTGATAAGAATGCTCAGATTTACCAACTGACTCAGTTGATGCAGCCTTATTTAGCTATGATTTTTGTTAACACAAAAACGCGTGCTGATGAATTACATGCCTACTTGACTGCTCAAGGATTGAAGGTAGCAAAGATTCATGGAGATATTGCTCCTCGTGAACGCAAACGGATCATGAATCAGGTGAAAAATCTGGATTTTGAGTACATTGTTGCAACAGACTTGGCAGCGCGTGGAATTGACATTGAAGGGGTCAGCCATGTTATCAATGATGCCATTCCGCAAGACTTGTCTTTCTTTGTTCACCGTGTTGGACGTACTGGACGCAACGGACTGCCTGGTACAGCGATTACCCTTTACCAGCCTAGTGATGACTCGGATATCCGTGAGTTGGAGAAATTAGGAATCAAGTTTACTCCTAAGATGGTCAAAGACGGAGAGTTTCAAGATACCTATGACCGTGATCGTCGTGCTAATCGTGAAAAGAAGCAGGATAAGCTTGATATCGAAATGATTGGCTTGGTCAAAAAGAAAAAGAAAAAAGTCAAACCAGGCTATAAGAAGAAGATTCAATGGGCGGTGGATGAAAAACGTCGCAAAACCAAGCGTGCTGAAAATCGTGCACGTGGCCGTGCAGAGCGTAAAGCTAAACGCCAAACATTTTAAAAACTCAGTAGAATCACCTGATTCTACTGAGTTTTTATTTAGAGAAAATACTGCAAAAAAAAGTAAAAAGTGGTATAATGATAAGGTTATATAGTCCCGATAAGATGGTAGAAATTTCTATCAGTACTTTGTAACTCGCAAAGAATGACGGCTCCAAAGTCGCTCGTCCTTCTACGGTTGCCGCTATAACGCGATCACCCTATGCGCCTTACTAGCTTCAGAAATAAAAAAGTATCGTTTTTATTTCTTTCGCGTCGTAACTCTTAGACGATAGAAATACCTATCAGTACTTTGTAACTCTATAACAATATTTTTTAAGGGGGGACATTTTTATGTCAGAACGTAAATTATTCACGTCTGAATCTGTATCTGAGGGGCATCCAGATAAGATTGCAGACCAAATTTCAGATGCGATTTTGGATGCTATTTTAGCTAAAGATCCAGATGCGCACGTTGCTGCTGAGACAGCTGTATACACAGGTTCGGTCCATGTTTTTGGTGAAATTTCTACGAATGCCTACGTGGATATTAACCGTGTGGTTCGTGATACCATTGCAGAGATTGGTTATACCAATACAGAGTATGGTTTTTCTGCGGAGACAGTGGGAGTTCATCCGTCACTTGTTGAGCAGTCACCAGATATCGCCCAAGGTGTTAACGAAGCCTTGGAGGTTCGTGGGAATGCAGATCAAGATCCGCTTGACTTGATTGGTGCTGGAGACCAAGGTCTTATGTTTGGATTTGCGGTGGATGAGACAGAAGAACTCATGCCTTTACCAATCTCACTCAGTCACAAGCTAGTTCGTCGTTTGGCAGAACTTCGTAAGTCTGGTGAAATCAGCTATCTTCGTCCTGATGCTAAATCACAAGTAACAGTTGAGTATGATGAAAATGACCGTCCGGTACGTGTGGACACAGTCGTTATTTCAACTCAGCACGACCCAGAAGTCAGCAACGAGCAAATTCACAATGATGTGATTAGCAAGGTTATCAAAGAGGTGATCCCAGCTTCTTACTTGGATGAGCAAACCAAATTCTTCATCAATCCAACTGGTCGTTTTGTAATCGGTGGACCTCAAGGGGACTCAGGTTTGACTGGTCGTAAGATTATCGTGGATACCTATGGTGGCTACTCTCGTCATGGTGGTGGTGCCTTCTCAGGTAAGGATGCGACGAAGGTGGACCGTTCTGCGTCATATGCAGCTCGCTACATTGCCAAAAATATCGTTGCTGCAGGTTTGGCTAAGAAGGCAGAAGTGCAATTGGCTTATGCTATCGGGGTGGCGCAACCTGTTTCTGTTCGTATCGATACTTTTGGTACAGGAACAGTAGCTGAAAGCAAGCTTGAAAAAGCAGCGCGTCAAATCTTTGACCTTCGCCCTGCGGGAATTATCCAAATGCTGGATCTCAAACGCCCAATTTACCGTCAAACAGCGGCTTATGGACACATGGGACGTACAGATATTGACCTTCCATGGGAACGATTAGACAAGGTAGACGCTTTGAAAGAAGCTGTGAAATAAAATTAAAAGATTGGTAGCTGTGCACTACCAATCTTTTTTGCAAAAGAAAACCAGCTTTTGGCTGGTCTTCTTATTTTATAGGGATTGAAATCTCAATCAATTTATCTGAATAAAGCGTCTTGATATTGGCTTCATCAATGCTTCCTTTATCGATTTTACGTTTCAAGAAGAAGTCTTGGATGGTTTCGATTTCAGGTTCACGAATAGCTCGGTGTTTGTTGGAAATGAGGATTTCATAGTGAAGCGGGGCTTGTGTGAAAACTACATCTGTGTTTCCAGCAGAATAGACCTCGACAAGAGTTGCGTCTGTGCTTTCTAATTGGCTTTTAACAAGTTGCGAGTGTGAATTAGTCGTGTTGATAAGCTTCATAACAGTTCCTCCGATTTTCTAACTCTATTATAGCACTTTTTGGATAAAATCGTGTATTTTAGCCAATTCCATGCTGGATTTTCCAAGCTTCAATTCCCCATTTATGGCTACCACGTTTGAGCTTTTCAATAGCCTCGTCAATAGGGAACCAAGCAATATGATTAAAATCTTCCAATGGTTTTTGTACTTTTTGGAAAGAAGTGGCTTCGTAGAGATAAGCTGGATTGTAGTAGTAGGTATCACGGTGGCGAGAGTAAAAATACTCATCAGCTTGTCCATAATAGGTTCCAATTTCAGCTGTAAAGCCAAGTTCTTCGATTAGTTCTCTCTTCAGTGCTTCTTGATGATCTTCGCCTGCTTCAATCTCTCCACCTGGCAAGAACCAAGCACCATTGGGAGCTTGGACTAAGACAATTTGTTTTTTCTCCGCATCCGGAATAACTGCGTACACACCATAGCGGGGCTGGTAGGTTACATTCTCTTTTTTTTCACCAAAAGTGGGGTTTTCCATTGCATTTTCCTCATTCTCTAGTATCTTTATTATTATCATAATGGACGAGGGGCTAGCTGTCAAGGTTTTACAGTTATTTTAGTAAAAAAAGGTGCAGAAAATGATAGACTTTCTGCACCTGTTAGATAGATTTATTATTCTATTTCAGAAGCAATCTCTTCTGTTTTCTCAGTTTTTTTGGCAGATTTGATTTGAATATTGCCATTGCTTGTCATGACTGCCTTGAGGTCTTTTTCACTTGGGTTTTCAAGGTAGAAGTCAGTGATGGCATCCTCGATATAGTCTTGAATGGTGCGGCGGAGTGGGCGCGCCCCCATTTTTGGATCATATCCCAAGTCAACCAACTTTTCCTTGACCTTGTCAGTCACATCGAGGTGGATATTGTTGCTAGAGAGGCGTTTGTTGACATCCGCTAGCATGAGTTCGACGATTTGGAGAAGGTTGTCCTTGCTGAGAGGTTTAAATTCGATGATGCCGTCAAAACGGTTCATAAACTCAGGACTAAAGAAGTTACCGAGTTCACCAAGAACAGAATTAGTACGTCCTTCACGAGCAGCTCCAAAACCAACACTGGCTTCGGCCTTACCCGTACCAGCATTTGAGGTCATGATAATGATAGCATCCTTAAAGCTAACTGTTCGTCCTTGCCCATCTGTCAAACGACCATCGTCCAAGACTTGAAGGAACGTGTGCATCACATCTGGATGGGCTTTCTCGACCTCATCGAGAAGGATAAGTGAGTAAGGATTGCGACGAACTTTTTCCGTTAACTGACCAGCTTCATCATAGCCGACATAACCTGGAGGGGCTCCGACCAATTTAGCCACACTGTGTTTTTCCATGTATTCACTCATATCAAAGCGAATCATGCTGTCAGCAGAGCCAAAGAGTTCAATGGCTAGTTGTTTGGAAAGTTCTGTCTTACCGACACCAGTTGGTCCGACAAAGAGGAAACTTCCGATTGGCCGATTAGGAGTTCCAAGTCCAACACGATTACGACGGATGGCTTTGGCAATCTTATCGACAGCTTCATCTTGACCAATGACATGGGCCTTGAGGTCGTCTGCTAGATGGATAAGCTGAGACTGTTCTTTTTCTTTGAGTTCTCCAACAGGAATATTGGTTTTCTGCTCAATGATATGCTCAATGGTTTTCTCGCTGATAATTGGAGTATCCTGATCAGTCACCTTTTTTTTCTGCATTTCCTTGTACTTGGCAATCTGATCGCGGAAATAAGCAGCCTTTTCAAAATCTTCCTCTCGTGTAGCTTGAGCCTTGAGATTTTCAGCCTCAATCAAGCGCTGATCAATCACTTTAGGATCAACAAAGTTCAGCGTCAGATTCATCTTTGAACCAGCTTCATCCAACAGGTCAATAGCCTTGTCTGGCAAGAAGCGGTCTTGGATGTAGCGATTGGAAAGATTTGCAGCAGCTTCGATAGCAGCATCAGTATACTTGACGTGATGGTAGTCTTCGTATTTCTTTTGAACTCCTTTAAGGATGATAATGGTTTCTTCGACAGTTGGTTCATCTACCTTGACAGGTTGCATACGGCGCTCTAGAGCAGCATCTTTTTCAATGATGCGGTATTCATTGAGAGTAGTAGCTCCGACCATTTGTAATTCACCACGGGCAAGGGCTGGTTTGAGGATATTTCCTGCATCCATATTGCCATCGCCAGCAGATCCTGCACCAACAATTTCATGGATTTCATCGATAAAGAGGATGATGTCCTCGCGTTTGCGAATTTCTTCCATGAGCTTTTGCATACGTTCTTCAAATTGGCCTCGAATCCCTGTTCCTTGGACTAGACTGACCACATCCAGACGGATGACCTGCTTGCCTTGGAGTTTATGGGGAACATCGCCATCGACAATCTTCTGAGCTAGACCTTCGACAACGGCTGTTTTACCGACACCTGGTTCTCCGATAAGGACAGGATTGTTCTTGGTTCGACGGTTGAGGATTTCGATAACGCGGATAATCTCCTCATCTCGACCGATAACAGGGTCAATATCTCCCCGACGAGCAATCTCAGTAATATTGATACCATATTCCTCTAGGAGTCCTTTTTCTTGACTAGGAGGTGTTTGAAGTGGGCCTCGGTTTTGAGGTCCATAACCACCGTTTCCTCCATATCCTCCACCAGATTGAGTTGGAGGGACGTTATTAGAAGAAGGTTTGAAATTGTTCAAATCATTGAAAAAGTCGCCGAATGGGTCAAAGTCATGATTGTTTAAGTCAGTCATTCCTTTAAAGAGGGTATTATTTGGATCTGTTTTGATAATTTTATAGCAATTTTGACAGAGATCAATTTGCTTTTGCTGTCCATTGATATTGGTATACAGATGAATTGTTGAGTCGTTTATTTTACAGTTTTGACAGAGCATACATCTACCTCGTTTCATTCTTATTCTTGGTCTAAGAAAAAGGTCAAGAATAGTCAAAGTTTTATACTCTCATTATAGCATGATTAAGGTTTAAAGCAAGTAAAAAGATTGGGAAGTGGTCGTTTTTAAAAGAGGGATTTATGAAGAATTAAGCGACATTGAAGGTAAGAAAAAATCCCATTTGTGGTGACAAAAAGGATTCTCATTCATCGGGCCTTACTGCCCGTTGTTTTTATATTAGTAAAGGAGTTCGTAGATCTCCATTGCAATCAAATCAATGCTATCAAAGGTATAAGTTTCACGAGCTTCTACATCGCGAAGGGTGAAGAGTGATCCGTTTTCTTCGTCGTGGCTGTATGCAACTTCTGCGACAACAACACCTTCACGTTCAAAATTACGTTTTAGATTTCCACCATCTTTTGTCATTGCTTCTAGGCGGTTAATGATTCTAACCAAATGTGATTCCATTTTGATTCTCCTCCATTTCTTATCGTTTCTATTTTACCATAAACAAGAGGTAGTTGACTAGAAAAAAACTGTGATTTCTCTCTATTTCTCTATTCTATCAAGTTAATTGTTAAAATTAGGGAAAAAGGATTGCATTTTAATTCAATTCATGTTATAATCATACAATCTAATACATAGAAAGTTGATTGAATATGAATTTTTCTTTTTTACCAAAGTATTTACCGTATTTTAACTATGGTGCTCTGATTACCGTATTGATTTCCATCCTTGTTGTCTGCTTAGGGACCATTATAGGTGTGTTACTGGCCTTTGCCCAACGTTCACGCTTTAAACCGCTCGTTTGGTTTGCAAATGTGTATGTTTGGATTTTCCGTGGGACGCCAATGATGGTTCAGATTATGATTGCTTTTGCCCTTATGCATATCAATGCTCCGACTATTCAAGTGGGAATTTTAGGAGTTGATCTTTCTCGTTTGATTCCTGGTATTCTGATTATTTCTATGAATAGTGGTGCTTACGTCTCAGAAACTGTTCGTGCTGGGATCAATGCGGTTCCTAAAGGGCAGTTAGAGGCTGCATATTCTCTAGGTATTCGTCCGAAAAATGCCATGCGTTATGTTATTTTGCCACAAGCTATCAAGAATATTCTTCCAGCTTTGGGAAATGAATTTATCACCATTATCAAGGATAGTTCCCTCTTGTCTGCGATTGGAGTGATGGAGTTGTGGAATGGTGCAACGACAGTAGCAACAACAACTTATTTACCGTTGACTCCCCTTTTATTTGCAGCCTTTTACTACTTGATTATGACCTCTGTTTTGACAGTGGCGTTGAAAGCATTTGAAAAACATATTGGACAAGGAGACAAGAAATAATGACAGAAACCTTGATTAAAATTGAAGAACTACATAAGTCTTTTGGGAAAAATGAAGTTTTAAAAGGCATCAACCTTGAGATTAAACGTGGAGAAGTTGTGGTCATTATTGGTCCGTCAGGGAGCGGGAAATCAACTCTCCTTCGTTCGATGAATCTCCTTGAAGAAGCAAGTAAAGGTAAGGTTATCTTTGAAGGAGTTGATATCACTGATAAGAAAAATGACCTTTTTGCCATGCGTGAAAAGATGGGTATGGTATTCCAACAATTCAACCTCTTTCCCAATATGACAGTGATGGAAAATATCACTTTGTCACCAATTAAAACCAAAGGTGAAAGCAAGGAAGTTGCGGAGAAAAGAGCACAGGAACTGTTAGAAAAAGTTGGCTTGCCAGATAAGGCGACGGCTTATCCTCAGAGTTTATCAGGTGGTCAGCAACAACGGATTGCCATTGCACGTGGACTTGCTATGGAACCAGATGTTTTGCTCTTTGATGAGCCGACTTCAGCCCTAGACCCTGAGATGGTTGGTGAGGTTCTAGCTGTTATGCAAGACCTTGCTAAATCAGGGATGACTATGGTGATTGTGACTCATGAAATGGGCTTTGCGCGTGAGGTAGCAGACCGTGTTATCTTTATGGCAGATGGAGTTGTTGTCGAAGATGGAACGCCTGAGGAGATTTTCGATCAAACAAAAGAACAACGGACCAAGGAATTTTTAAGTAAGGTTTTGTAAGATATCATTTTTAGAAGAAATGGAGTAGGCATCATGTCTTCCAGTAAAGAATATTTAGATTTTATTCTCGAACAACTATCAGAGCTAGAGGAGATGAGTTATCGTCCAATGATGGGAGAGTATATCCTTTATTATCGTGGAAAGATTATTGGAGGAATCTATGATAATCGTTTGTTACTGAAGCCTGTGAAGGTGATCATGGATCAACTGGGACAGACTAGGTTTGAACGTCCTTATGAAGGAGCTAAGGAGATGATTTTGATAGAAGACATTGAAGATAAGTCATTTCTAGCGAGACTAATCAAGGAGATGTATGAAGTTTTGCCTGCTCACAAGGTCAAAAAGAAAGAATGACAAGTTTACCTAGTATAAATAGGCATAAAAGCTCGATAAGGG
This sequence comes from Streptococcus oralis, assembly GCF_001588645.1. Lineage (GTDB taxonomy): Bacteria > Bacillota > Bacilli > Lactobacillales > Streptococcaceae > Streptococcus > Streptococcus oralis_AB. Next base: position 48,194 of record NZ_LAYF01000017.1, read on the forward strand.
CTTTTTCTTATAGTTTCAGACTATAAGGTCCATTAGGCAAGAAGTGTTAGAATGGCAAGGTATTTTTTGTTATAATAGAAGATATTTGATAGAAAAGAGAAGAGATATGGCACAGATTATCGATGGGAAGGCTCTTGCAGCTAAGTTACAAGGACAGTTGGCTGAAAAGACGGCTAAACTAAAAGAAGAAACAGGTCTAGTTCCAGGATTGGTAGTGATTTTGGTGGGAGACAATCCTGCCAGCCAAGTTTACGTTCGCAACAAGGAACGGTCAGCTCTTGCTGCAGGATTCCGTAGTGAGGTAGTGCGAGTTCCTGAGACCATTACCCAAGCGGAATTGTTAGACTTGATTGCCAAATACAATCAAGATCCAGCTTGGCATGGGATTTTGGTCCAGTTACCCTTGCCAAAACATATTGACGAAGAGGCAGTTTTATTAGCCATTGACCCCGAAAAAGATGTGGATGGTTTCCATCCCCTAAACATGGGTCGCCTCTGGTCTGGTCATCCAGTTATGATTCCTTCGACACCTGCAGGAATTATGGAGATGTTTCATGAGTATGGGATTGATCTAGAAGGTAAAAATGCGGTTGTTATCGGTCGCTCAAATATTGTTGGAAAACCGATGGCCCAGCTTCTTTTAGCCAAGAATGCGACTGTGACCTTGACTCACTCACGGACCCATCATCTTGCCAAGGTGGCTGCAAAGGCGGATATTCTTGTGGTTGCAATCGGTCGTGCTAAGTTTGTGACTGCTGACTTTGTCAAGCCAGGAGCGGTTGTCATTGACGTTGGGATGAACCGAGATGAAAATGGCAAGCTTTGTGGAGATGTTGATTATGATGCGGTTGAACCACTTGCTAGCCACATCACACCTGTACCGGGTGGAGTTGGTCCTATGACGATTACCATGCTAATGGAGCAAACCTTTCAGGCAGCGCTTCGAACACTAAACAAGGACTAGAAAGATGAAATTCGTATTTGACCTGGATGGAACGCTATCTTTTGACTACATGACCATAGATGAGGAGATTCAGCAGGTTCTTTTAAAGGCTGAAGATTATGGGCATGAGATTGTATTTGCTTCAGCTCGCTCTTATCGGGATTGTTTGGCTTTATTAGGTTCTGAACTCAGTCAGCGTTTGGTTATAGGTTTGAATGGTGGCGTAGCCTATTATCTGGGGAAGGCTATCTTCGAAAGGAATCTCGATACTAGAGTTTATCAGGCGCTAGTGGATTATTGCCAGACCTATAATCTCCCTTTCTTTGCAGATGATTGCTTTGACTACAGTGGTCAGATTGTGGAAAAAATTCCATTTATCTCTAGTGTGGATCCCCTAAAGGTGGCTCGTCATCAGAAACTTGAGGACTTGGGTACTCCGATTAAGGTAGTCGTTTATATGGGCGACCACGAGGAGTTGCTTGATGATTTGTTTGGTCAGTTAGAAAGACTAGGACAAGCTCATCTGTCTTATCATGCGCATGAAAAGTGCCTTTATGTTAATCCCTTGGATACTCATAAGGCGACAACTGTTGAAAAGTTATGTGGGGAGAACTTCATCGCTTTTGGAAATGACCAAAACGATATTGAACTATTTAAAACGTTGCTCTATTCTGTCCAGATAGGAGATTTTGCTGGCCTTACTCCATATGCAGATGATACGTTAGAGCTAAAAGGAGCTCCTTCTCCAGCAGTGGCAGCTAAAATCTTACAGACTTTTGCGGAATTTAAGGGAAAATAGTGTAGAAGGAGGTTCGCCTTCTTTTTATGTAGAGTAATGCAGTCTATAAACTATAAATTTGAAGTTTGAAAAAGATATTAATGGAATTCAATTTGTAGTAGAAAGAGTCTAGAACCGAAAGCTATTTTCATTGCAACTATTCCTTTTAAATGACCCCTTCTTATATATCATTTTATTGGATTAAATTAATGGAAAATAATTGCAATTTAAGGTGCCTTTTGATATATTTAATATATAAAATATATTATAAAACTTGGTACTTGTTTGTGTATTCAGAAGGAGGTTATTTTTTAAAATAAAGTAAGCGCTTACTTTGTATCAAGAAAAAGAAATGAGGATTTTAATGAACAAAAGACTTTTTGATAAACGTTGTCATTATAGCATTCGTAAATTTGCAATAGGTGCGGCATCTGTAATGATTGGGGCTAGTATATTTGGTATTTCTGCTGTACAAGCTGAGGAGGTGGATTCATCCAATGCTAAAACAGAAGAAACAACTGTTCATCAAGCTCAACCTTTAGATAAGCTTCCCGATGATGTGGTAGCTGCTATTGCAAAGGCTGATGAGAATGGTGGGCGTGAGTTTGTAAAACCAAAAGCTGAATCGGCAGAAGACAAAGTGACTAAGGATACAGAACCTACTACACCTACTAACGAGAGTAGTCGTGAATTGGTTAGTCCTAAAGGGGAAACTCCAAATAAAGTAGAAGAAGGAAACAAGGCTGATAACAAACAGAAATCTGAAGAGGCAAATCCAAAGCCTGTTGAATCTGCAGTAACAGCTGGAACAGAAGTGAAAGAGGATTCTAAAAAAACTTCTGAAAAGGACCAAGTGAAAGCAGACACAGAGATTAAACCTTCTTCTGAAAAATCGCAAGTGCTGTCTAGAGAGTCAAACAAAGCCGAAGTTGAAAAGGAAAAACAACTATTATCGGAACGAAAACAAGATTTTAATAAAGATTGGTATTTTAAACTAAATGCCCAAGGAGATTTTTCAAAAAAAGATGTGGATGTTCATGATTGGTCTAAATTGAATCTTCCTCATGATTGGAGTATTTATTTTGACTTTGATCACAAGTCTCCCGCTCGTAATGAAGGTGGGCAGTTAAATGGTGGAACAGCTTGGTATCATAAGACTTTCATATTAGACGAAGCAGACAAGAATAAGGATGTTCGTATCAATTTTGATGGGGTTTACATGGATTCAAAGGTCTATGTAAATGGTAAATTTGTCGGACATTATCCAAGTGGCTATAATCATTTTTCATATGATATCACAGAATTTTTAAACAAGGATGGTAGTGAAAATTCAATTACTGTTCAAGTGACCAATAAGCAACCAAGTAGTCGTTGGTATTCAGGAAGTGGGATTTATCGTGATGTAACCCTTAGTTATCGTGATAAAGTCCATGTTGCCGAAAATGGTAATCATATCACTACTCCAAAACTTGCTGAGCAAAAAGAAGGGAATGTTGAAACACAGGTTCAAAGTAAGATTAAAAATACGGATAAGAAGGCTGCTAAAGTCTTTGTGGAACAACAAATTTTTACTAAGGAAGGTAAGGTTGTTTCAGAATTAGTCCGCTCTGAAACGAAGAATTTAGCAGAAAATGAAACTGCAGATTTCAGACAAACAATCCTAGTTAATAAACCAACTCTTTGGACGACAAAAAGTTATCATCCTCAACTGTATGTGTTGAAAACAAAGGTTTATAAAGAAGGTCAACTAGTTGATGTAACAGAAGATACATTTGGTTACCGTTATTTCAATTGGACTGCTAAGGAAGGTTTCTCTCTGAACGGTGAACGCATGAAATTCCACGGAGTAAGTATTCACCATGACAATGGAGCCTTGGGGGCAGAAGAGAATTATAAGGCTACCTATCGTAAATTAAAACTCTTGAAAGATATGGGGGTTAACTCTATTCGAACAACCCACAATCCAGCGAGTCCTCAGTTGCTTGATGCTGCAGCTAGTTTAGGTCTTTTGGTTCAAGAGGAAGCTTTTGATACTTGGTATGGTGGCAAGAAGACTTACGACTATGGACGGTTCTTTGATCAAGATGCAACTCATCCGGAGGCTAAGAAGGGTGAGAAGTGGTCTGATTTTGATCTCAGAACAATGGTAGAACGTGATAAGAACAATCCGTCTATCGTCATGTGGTCTCTTGGAAATGAGGTAGAGGAGGCAAATGGTAGTCCTCGTTCTATCGAAACTGCTAAACGCTTGAAGGCAGTTATCAAAGCGATTGATACTGAGCGTTATGTAACCATGGGGGAAAACAAATTTAGTCGTGCGGCGACAGGTGATTTCTTGAAACTAGCAGAAATTATGGATGCTGTCGGTATGAACTATGGTGAACGTAATTATGATGCTGTTCGTAGAGCGCATCCAGACTGGCTCATTTATGGTTCTGAAACTTCTTCGGCTACTAGGACGCGTGATTCTTATTATAACCCTGCTCAAATCCTTGGACATGACAATCGTCCAAATCGTCACTATGAACAATCTGACTATGGTAATGACCGTGTTGGATGGGGAAGAACAGCTACTGAATCATGGACTTTTGACCGTGATCGTGCTGGCTATGCTGGACAATTTATCTGGACAGGAATTGACTATATTGGAGAACCGACTCCATGGCATAACCAAGATAGTACACCTGTCAAGAGCTCTTACTTTGGTATTATTGATACAGCTGGTTTACCAAAGAATGATTTCTACCTTTACCGTAGTGAATGGTATAGTGCTAAAGAAAAGCCAACTGTTCGCATTTTACCACATTGGAACTGGACTGAAGAGACCCTTAAGGATCGCAAGATGCTGATTGATGGAAAGGTTCCGGTTCGTACCTTCTCAAATGCTGCAAGCGTCGAATTGTTCTTAAATGGAGAGTCGCTTGGTAAAAAGGAATTTACTAAGAAAAGGACAGAAGATGGACGTCCATATCATGAGGGAGCTAAACCAAGTGAATTGTATCTTGAGTGGCTTGTGAAATACCAACCAGGCACACTGACTGCGATTGCTCGAGATGAAAATGGCAACGAAATTGCGCGTGATAGTGTGACAACTGCTGGGGAGCCAGCAAGAGTTCGTCTGACTAAAGAAGAGCATGTTATCACTGCAGATGGAAAGGACCTATCCTACATCCATTATGAAATTGTTGATGGCGATGGTAATGTGGTTCCTACAGCTAACAATCTTGTTCATTTCAATCTTCATGGTCAGGGACAAATCGTTGGTGTGGATAATGGAGAACAAGCTAGTCGTGAACGCTACAAAGCTCAAGCAGATGGAACATGGCAAAGACGTGCTTTCAATGGTAAAGGGGTTGTCATTGTAAAATCAACAGAAAAAGAAGGTAAATTTACTCTTTATGCAGATTCTGCTGGTTTGACATCTGATAGCGCAACGGTCGCAACGGTGTCTGGTAAGAAAGAAAATCGTCACTTTGTAGCCTTTGCTCCTGTAAAAGCAACAACTGATGTGACGACAAATCCTGAATTACCTCAAACAGTAACAGCTATTTATAGTGACGGTAGTGTTGAGGAAAAGACTGTAACTTGGGAAATGCCATCTGACTTGCTTACAAGCGCAGGTGAGAAAAAAGTATCTGGACGTGTAGAAGGTTTGGAAACTAAAGCTGAGGCACTTGTTAAAGTGATTGCTTTAGATAGATGGTTACCAAAAGTTGCTACAGTCCCAGTTGGAACGAATGCGGCTGATTTGGATAAAATGGTCACAGCTGTTCTGACAGATGGTAGCTTGATTGATACTGATGTTGTTTCTTGGACCTTGAAAGACCCTGCTGCTTTGAACAAGGAAGGTGGACGTACGGAGGCTACTGGTAAATTGGTAGATGACGACCGTGAAGTGACTGCAACCTTTATCGCAAGTAGTAAGGAAACAGCAAGTAGCATTACAGGACTTACTGTTGGGGATAAAGCTCTTGAGAATTTTGAGTCTGGCAAGACCTATTACCGTGTATCCCTTCCTTACACTGCAACTATTCCAAGTGTTGGAGCTCAGACTACCGGATATCAAGTAACTGTTCAGCAAGCTTCTGCTGATAATGGTTATCAGGCTTCTGTCTTCTTGAGTGACCAAAAGGGTGACTTGGTTCAAACTTACTTAATTCAGTTTGTGAAGGAAGCTCCTGCTTTGAAACGTTTGGAAGTGGTTGTAGAAGGAAAAGAAACTGCCACTGAAGATCAAGTATTAACTTATCACGTCATTGGTCGTTATGAGGATGGTTCACAAACAGAGTTTTCGGCTTCAGATATTCACTTAGAAGCTAAATCATCTGATGGGGGACATCTTGAGGTGAATGGTCAGAATCTATTGCTCTATACTAAGGGAAGAGTGACTTTGACACCTCGAATCGATAATCAAACAGAGAAAACAGAATCTGTAACCACTGAAGTGGTGATTAAAGAAAATAAAGTCAGCAAGAAGATTGTGAAACTTCATCCTGTGTCTGTTTCTACAGATATCAATCAGCAACCGAATCTACCTAAAGAAGTTGGAGCAGAATTTGATAAGGGCTTGCCACGCAAAGTATCTGTAGCTTGGGATAAGGTAGATGAAAAAGAGTTGGGGCACTATCATAGCTTTACGCTTAAAGGACATGTGGAAGGCACAGATATTGAAGCTCAAGCGACTGTAACGGTTGAAGGATTGCAAGTTGCAGAGGAAATCAGTCTCACAGTACCTAAGGGTGAGACGGTTCAATTGCCAGCTAATGTTCGGGCTTACCATTCTAACGGAACAACTATCTATAAAGATGTTGTTTGGGATCAGGTTCCAGCCAACTTTAGTCAAACTGAAGGGGTCTATGAAATCAATGGTCGTTTAGTAGGTAGCAATCTGACAACTAAAGCTCATGTTCGAGTGTCTAGTCAAGTGGTTGCTGGAAATAATATCTCTAAACAATGGACAGGTTCACAATTACCAGCTGCCATTGTATCCAATACAGGAGGAGATGACACAGCCAACACCTTGAACGATTTGACTGTATCAAGAACGTCATCAGATGCTAAAAATAGATGGACTACTTGGAGAACAAATACTGATAATGACTGGGCTTCTATCTTATTTGGTAATTCAGGAGACTTGACGAAGCGTTTTGTCAACAATTTGTCGGTTGATTTCTATACTGATGGAGCAATTGGTCTTCCAAAAGAATATGTAGTTGAATATTATGTAGGTAAAGAAATTCCAGATTTACCAAGTGATGTCAGTCATGCGCAACGAGATAGTAATCATCCATTTAATAATCCAGACAATTGGAAAGCAGTTGAAAACTTACATGCTCCAAGTCAGCTGTCTGCAACACAAACCAATCACTTCACATTTGACAAGGTCGAAACCTACGCTGTTCGTATTCGTATGAAGAAAGCAGATGGAACATCAGGTGTTGGTCTGACAGAGCTAACTGTGCTTGGAAACAAGGTCTTAAGTGAAACAAGTTCAGAGATTTCTATCAAGGTAGATGGCAAGGATCTTGAGCATTTTAATCCATCTAAGACAGATTACTATATTCCTCAATCTAGCAAAGAAATCACAGCAACAGCTAGCAATAATGGTTTGGTAACAGTTGTTCCTGCAACAAGTCCAAAAGGTGCAACACGTCTCATCTTGAAAGCAGAAGATGGTACGGTGTTGAAAGAATATCGAATTTTCCGCAATGATGAGAGAGAAACTAGTCAACCTCTTGCTGCAGAAAACAGTGCTAAAATCTTGAATGTTGGAGACAATCTTCAACTTCCTTCAGAAGTAAGTGTTTATTATCCAACTTCAACTAATTGGACTACAGATAAACTTGCAGTGAAGTGGGATGCTATTCCTGAACATGCGACAGAGCATGAGGGAACATTTGAAGTTACCGGTCATGTCATTGGTACAAATCTAACGACTAAAATGCAGGTGACAGTTGTTGCTAAAGGCAATCAAGTCATTTCAGAAAATCCAAGCAACAATGAAACTGATTCTAAAGCTTTTGCTTCGACAACGAACGATACTCAAGCAGCTTCACATGATCGAATTTTCTATATCAATGATGGAAAATACAATGAAGATGGACGTTGGACAAACTGGTCTCGTACTCCGAAAAATCAAGAAACTTCTGTTGGATTACTCTTTAAGAAGGATGGAAAAATTGCTTCTCAATCTATTGGGAAAGTAGCCATTCAGTTCTTTAAAGATAGTGGCACAGATGCTCCAGAGAAAATGGTTCTAGAAAGATATATTGGTCCTGCTTTTACAGAACCAAGTACGATTTCTCGTTACGAAGAAAATGCCGATCATCCATTTAACAAGGCAGAAAATTGGGCACCAATTTCTTACAAAGCTTCTGGAGAATTAGTAGCTGGTAAACCAATCGAGTTTAACTTTGAACCGGTTCAAACGACAGCTATTCGTGCGCGCATGACTCGTAAGGCTACCACCAATGGTCTTGCACTTGTAGAATTTACAGCCTACTCTGCAGGCAAGGGATCAGAAGTGGAAACACCATCAGCGACTATTTCGATCGACGGAAAAGCATTGGAAAACTTTGATCCAAATGTGACAGATTACACTCTAACAACAATGGGTTCAAAACCAAAAGTCACTGCAACAACTAGTGGACATGGAGTAGTTACAGTTGTGGATTCTGGAAATGCCAATCTTCCAACACTGGTTCGTCTTGTTTCCAAAGATGGAAATCTGGTGAAAGAATATCGTTTACACTTTAAGTCTACCTTCCAAACAACACCAACAGAAGGCGTTAAGAACTTAGTAGCAGAAACTCCAAGTTTGGAAATTGAAAAGACTCCACTTCCGTTTAAAGAAGTTATTCGTGAAAACCCTGAACTTGCTCAAGGTCAACGTCGTATCGTTTCTGAAGGACAAGATGGAGAAAAAGTTGACTATATTCAAGTTTTGGGTACTACTAGAAGTCTTGTTCATTCTGAAGAAAGAAAGGCTCAGGATCGCATTGTTGAAGTAGGAGTGAAAGCATCTATTTCAAGTAGTAAAGGCGAGGAGCCAGCTCCAGTCAATGAAGTTCCAGAATTCAAAGGAGGTGCTAACTTTGTAGAAGCAGCAGTAAACGAAGTTCTAGAATACACAGGAACTCTTGCTACTGTAGGAGATCAAGCGGCACCAAGCGTTGAGAAACCTGAATTTAAGGGTGGCGTTAATGCTGTAATGGCTCTAGAACATAAACTTCCAGAGTATCATGGTGTTCTAGCCACGGTAGGAAATGAGGAAGCGCCTGTTCTTGAAAAACCAGATTATCCAGTAGAGCTATTAGCTCATGACCAGACTATAAAACCAAATGTTTCAGTAGTAAAAGAAGAGCAAAATAGATTACCAGAAACAGGTGAGGGAGAATCTGAAACAGCCATTTTCTTGGCAGGTGTTAGCTTGGCCTTGTCAGCAGCCCTATTAACTGCAAAACGAAAAGAGGATTAGTTTGTGCGTCTAATGCTATCCGATTGGTATAGCTTGGTCGATGATAAAAAATCACATCGATAAATGAGTTGAAGAGATGGAGAGGACCGATTAGGCCTCTCCGTCTTTACTAGTAAAAATGGAATCGTTTACTTTCGTGTTTGGATGAAAGGAGATAAGATAAAGATGGATAAAAATTTTTTCAATAAACGTTGTCATTACAGTATTCGTAAATTCGCTATTGGAGTAGCTTCTATTATGATTGGTGCCAGTATCTTTGGTGTTAATTTAGTAGAGGCAGCAGAAACAGGTAATGTAGGAGATAAAGAGGGAACTATAACTCAAGCTCAGCCATTGGAAAAGTTACCTGATGAACTTGCAGCAGTTTTGAAGAAAGCAGAAGAAAATGCTGGGAAGGAAGCAAGCTCGACAGTTGGAAATGGAGAAACTACAGGAACGATTGGTTCTACTGATTCGACAAATAATCTTAAACCAGCTGAAGCACCTAGAATTCCAGAGAATGAAACAAAGCCGTCTGAAGCCATGAGTGGAGGACAAAATGATAAAGGAATCGCTAAACCTAGTCAACCAATTACACCTGAAACTCCAAAAGTAGAGCAAACAGGTGATGGAACAGTTGAATTGGCCAATCAATTTACAGCAAGCAAACCAGCTAGCGAAGCCAGTATTGAAGCTGCCAGCAAGAGCTCAGACTATCTCAAAAAAGAGTACAAGGTCTTTCCAACTCCACAAAAAGTGACTTATGGAGAAGGTGTCACAGCCCTTCGTAAGCAAGTCAATCTGGTAATGGGCGATCAACTCGATATCTATACTCGCAATCGCTTGAAGAGCGTTTTGCAGGACAATCAAGTATCTTACAAAATTAGTAAAACGACCGTTTCTGACGCAACTAATATCTATCTTGGAGTGCATGGACAAGGTTCACAAGCAGAACAAAACTTGTCCAAGGTTTCCGCAGGTCTCTTTGACAAAATTGATGCTTATGCTCTGACCATCAAGGACAACTATATCTCCATCGTCGGAAAAGACACAGATGCGGTCTTTTATGGTTTGACAACCTTGAAACATATGCTCAAGGAAAGTCAAGTGCCAGTCCTTCGCAATGTGACAGTGGAAGATTACGCTGAAATCAAGAACCGTGGGTTTATCGAAGGTTACTATGGAAATCCATGGTCTAATGAAAATCGTAAAGAATTGATGCGTTATGGAAGTGAATTGAAGTTAACTCAATACTATTTCGCACCAAAAGATGATCCATACCACAATAAGAAATGGCGTGAACTTTACCCAGAAGAAAAACTGGCTGAAATCCGAGAACTTGCACGTGTCGGTAATCAAACGAAAACACGTTATGTTTGGACCATCCATCCATTTATGAACAATCGTATCCGCTTTGGCAATGAAGCGCATTACCAGGCTGATCTTGCAACCATAAAGGCTAAGTTTACTCAGTTGTTGGACGTGGGAGTGCGTGAATTTGGTGTGCTTGCAGATGATGCACCAAGCCCAGTTGGTGGTTACCATAGTTATGTTCGCTTGATGAAGGATATCACAAATTGGTTGACTGAAAAACAAACAACATACAGTGGTCTCCGTAAAGATATGATTTTTGTTCCTGCCTGGTACATGGGGCAAGGAACTGAAGCTGAACTTCGAACCTTGAATGAACATCTTCCTGAAAATGTCCATTTAACTCTTACTGGTGGAAAGGTCTGGGGGGCTGTTGACCAAACATTCTTAACGAACTTAAAGAAAAATTTAACAGAAGGTGGTAAGACTTACCGTCCAATTCAGTTCTGGATTAACTGGCCATGTAATGATAATACAAAACCCCACCTAATTCTTGGAGGTGGTGAAAAATTCTTACATCCAAATGTTGATTTATCACTTGCACAAGGAATTATGCTAAATCCAATGCAACAATCTGAAGCATCTAAAGTGGCACTTTTTGATATGGCTCAGTATGGATGGAAACAATGGAGAAGTGTAGAAGAAGCAGAACAAATCAACGATATGGCCTTTAACTATGTAGTTAATGATCATTTTGAAGAAAGCAGTGTTTCGAAGGCTTTTCGAGAACTCGGAAAACACATGCGCAATCAAAATAGACCTCCCCATGTCACTAAATTAGAAGAGTCTGTAGAATTGGCTCCAAAATTGACAGAATTCTATAACAAACTCAAATCTGGTCAAAATCTGGATACTGAAAGAAAAGAGTTGAGGGAAATTTTTGCTGGTTTGAAAGCCAATGCTCTATTACTTAAAGAAAAAGGTGATCAGAAATTAATCGAACAAATTCACTATTGGTTAGAGAATACAGTAGATCAAATGAACGCGCTTGAGGCTTTCCTAACAGCTACAGAAGGTCTTACTGAAAAGAATGATGCCAAGGTGTGGGAGTATTATCAGGCCGGAGTCAAACATTATGACCAGTCAGTTAAGTATGCCTTCTTTTACGTTGACCATTATGAATACGCAGAATTTGGTGTCCAACATATTCGACCATTTATCAATAATCTCAAAGAATACTTAGCCTTACATATCCAAGCAATGTTGAATCCAGATAAATTTGTGACAACATTTATTACGAATCGTGCTGGAATAGAAGGCGGATTGAAAGAAGTCACAGATGGTGACTTTGATACACATGTGATTGCCAAAACAACCATCGTGATTGAGAGAGGCGATTATGTAGGCTTGCGCTTTAATAAGGCAATTAAAATACACAAATTAGGTTTCGCTACAGGTACTAATACGGCCGATAATTATACCTTTAGTAATGCTCTTGTTGAATATCAAAATGAACATGGAGAATGGGTAGCCATAACGAGCCCCGCTTATACTGGTAGAGAACGTATTCTGGAATTTAATGACCTCGATATCACAGCTCAAGCTGTTCGTATGATAGCAACAGCTAAGAAGGATAATGCTTGGCTTGCCATGCGTGAAATTGCTGTTAACAGACCCCTAGAATTGGGTAGTAAGAAGGTTAGGGGCGCTATTAGTTTAAGTCCAAACCTTGTTTACAAATATGGAACAAGTGTTGTTCAGATGCAAGATGGTCGAGAAAACACAGAATCCATGATGGCACATGTTGATCAGACCAATGTCACACCAGCGCAAGCCTGGGTAAAAATGGACTTAGGTGGGCTGCACAAAGTAAAACGAGTTCATCTGATGCAAGGGGAACGAGACAAACTAGCATCTGGTGTCATCGAATATTCTGCAGATGGTACAAATTGGACAACGCTTCAAAATTTATCAGGGCAACGAACTTCTGATATTGTGAAAGAATTTACAACTCGTTTTGTTCGCATTCGCAATACACAAACCTTAAATAAGTGGTGGAGAATTGCGGAATTTACAGTAGATGTCGATAGTCCAAATCTTGACTTAACAGACACCAACGTGGAATCCTTGAAGGAAACTCCGGTAGTGGATAGCTTAGGCAGTTACGAGCTTCAAATTCCAGCTGGAGCCAAACTTCCTGCAAATAGCTATCTAGGAATGAAGCTTGACCGTATCCATCAAATCAAGAGCATCCAGCTCCAAGGTCAGGCCAACCCTGCTCTTAGACTTGAGTACTCTGCAAATGCGCAAGAGTGGACGCCAGCTAGCCAGTTGACAGACAGATCTGTAGTGAGTCACTTGGTACGTTATGTGCGTCTGGTCAATAAAACAGATCAGGAACAAGCTGTGACAGCCACTTCTCTCCTTGTGACAACCAAAGAAGTGCAACCAACCAAACTAGAATCTACAACTATGGGCATTCATCCAACATACGGAAGCAATGATGTTCGTAAGCTGAACAACCTAGATCAACTATTTGACGGTGTTTACAACAACTTCGTTGAGTTTTCAGACTATGCCCATAAAGATGGTCATGTGACCTTGAAACTTGGCAGCGAACGCACTATCAAGAAGATTAGAGCTTATATCCAAGACGGAACACAAAACTACCTTCGTGATGGCAAGATTCAAGTCAGCCAAGACGGTAAAACTTGGACAGATGTTGTGACAGTGGGAGATGGTGTGGCCAACAGCCAACACGATGATTCATTGACAGATGGTTGGACACACGATTCTAAGATGCCAGGAAATCGCTACATC